>CAJOGS010000016.1 GCA_905234045.1 uncultured Selenomonadaceae bacterium
GAAACTTCAACATTTTATGTTCCTCCTGATTGTTCTTTTTTTACAGGATAACATTTTTTTGTTGCAGTTTCATTTATTTTTTATTCACACAACGAGTTAGTTATCTTTTTCAATGCGGTTAATCCATTCGTTGACCTTCGGTTGCGGCTGAAGGTTCTATTTTTTTCTTGCACTTGTTAGATTTTATTGTTAAAATGCTTTGTGATTAATATGCTAATTAAATAATTGAAAGGAAGTAAAAAAATGCCGCTGATTGACAACGACGACAAAAATTTAATCGAGAAAAAAATTTCAAGTACAAGCGTTTTCGACGGTTGCCTTTTGCACGTTTTCAAGGACGATATTGAACTTCCGAACGGTAACAAGGCTGTTCGTGAATGGATTAAACACCCGGGCGCGTCTGCAGTTATTCCGCTCCTGCCTAACGGGCAAATTATTTTAGTGCGTCAATACCGTTACCCCGTCGCGCAGGTTACTTTGGAAGTTCCCGCCGGTAAACTCGACAAAGAAGGCGAAGATCCGCTTGAATGTGCAAAGCGTGAACTTTCTGAAGAAACAGGTTACACCGCCGAAAAAATTTGGAAACTTACGACCATTGCAACAACTGTTGGATTTTCAAACGAATTTATTCATCTGTACGCGGCGACAGATTTAAAATCCGGCAGACAACACACCGACGACGACGAATTTATTAACGTGGTAAAAATGCCGCTTTCCGACGCCGTTAAACTCGTTGAAGACGGAAAAATTATCGACTGCAAGTCAATTATTTCAATTTTAATGCTTGCAAAACAAATTGAGGCGAAATAAAATGCTGAAAAAATTTTTATTGGCGGCAATATTTATTTTTGCGATAAATTCTTTGGCGTTCGCAAATTCCACTTTCAAAATTGTAAACGAAACGGGAAAAACTATCACGCAAATTTATATTTCGCCGACTGAAGAAAAATTTTGGAAAATGCAAACTTTCGGCAATTTATATAACGGCGACTCTACAATAATTAATTTCGATCCTTCGCCGTTTTTGCCGCGTCCAATGTTGAGATATTTTGATATGGGCGTAAATTATGACGACTTCACGCAAGAAATTTGGTACGGGCTGGACTTGTACAACTACGAAGAAATTCATCTGCAACGCGGCAATTTTACTGTAACTTACAAATAACACGAAGGGAGACTTTTAAATTTTGGAACAATTTTTTATCGGTGCGATAACCAGTTTGCCCGGTATTATAATCGCAATGGTAATTCATGAATGGGCACATGCAAGAGTAGCTTACGCACTGGGCGATTTTACACCGCGCATGATGGGCAGATTAACTTTAAATCCTGCCGCGCATATCGACCCGCTCGGATTAGTTTTGCTGTTTATCGCACATTTCGGCTGGGCTAAACCTGTTCAAATTAATCCTTATAATTTCAGCGATCCTAAACGCGATGATATTTTAGTTTCGCTTGCAGGTCCCGGCGCAAATTTTGCGATAGCGTTTTTTACTTTAATCTTTATGAACATTTTGGTTAAAGTCGGCTTCCCGATAACCGAAGGCGTCGAAATGGTTTTCTCAATGATTATTTTAATCAATATTAACTTCGGTATATTTAACCTGTTGCCGATTCCGCCGCTTGACGGTTCGCACGTTTTGAGACAACTTTTGCCTGACGAATTGGCGGAAAAATACGACGAACTGCAACAATACAGTTTTATTTTTCTGATTATAATTTTGATGACGCCGATTGTAAGTTGGGTTTTAGTTCCTGCGCGCCTGATTATTCTTGATATTTTTTACGGCATTGCCGGAATTTTTTTCTAAGGTGGAGCAATGAAAATTTTTGTAGGGCTGGGAAATCCCGGCGCAGAATATGCAAATACAAAACACAATGTAGGCTTTATGTTGGCTGACAAATTGGCGGCAGAAATTGGCGCGGAAAATTGGCGAAATAATTTTAATGCACTGGTTGCAGAGACGTTTTTTGAAGGCGAAAAAATTTTGATAGTCAAGCCGCAAACATTTATGAATTTGAGCGGCGAAGCGGTTGTCCCCATTGCCGATTATTACAAAATTGACTTAGAAAATTTAATCGTGGCACATGATGATATGGATATTCCGGTTGGAACTATTCGCCTTCGCCCAAAAGGCAGCAGCGGCGGACATCGCGGCATTGCGTCAATAATTCAGCATTTCGGCGGCTTGCAAAATTTTCCGCGTGTAAGAATTGGAATAGGCAGACCGCCCGCAAATTGGAGCGTCAATAATCACGTTTTAAGCACTTTTAACGAAGAGGACGCGCCGAAAATTTCATCAGTGATTGAAAGTCTTGTACCTGCGGTAATTTGTATTTTTCGTGAAGGAATTAACAACGCCATGAATAAATATAACCCTAAGAAGGGATTAGGGGCTAGGGGCTGTTGAAAAAGTCTGTTATCAAATTTTTGGTTGAAAGTTTTTATTTTTTGAACGTACTTTTTCTTTGGGCGAGCAAAGAAAAAGTACATTTAAAAAATTAAAAAATCTAATTAAAAACGATTTTTCCAACAGCCTCTAATTACTACCAACTAACCACACTACTTTTGCTTCGGAAAAAAAGAAAGTACATTTAAACATATAAAAAAATTTCAGCAACGAAAATTTAATTTCAAAAAAAAATAAAAAATCATACAACAGGGGGATAACAATGATTCGAGTACTACTTGCCGAAGACGATCTGAAACTCGGCAAACTGATAAATTACATGTTAATGCAAAATCGCGTACAGGTTGAATGGATACAAAACGGCGCAGACATTTACGAATATGCAATGTATTCAGAATACGATATTTTAATTTTGGATTGGATGATGCCGAATGTAACAGGCGTTGAGGCTTGCCGCCAACTGCGCGAAAACGGCTACGAACGAGCAATTTTAATGCTGACTGCAAAAGATTCACTTGAAGACAGAGTAACCGGACTTGACGCCGGTGCAGATGATTATCTGGTAAAACCGTTTGAATTTGATGAACTTTTGGCGCGTCTCAGAGCGTTAAGCCGCCGCAGTACTCAAAAAATTCAACAAGAAATTATTGAAGTCGGCAGTTTTACTTTGAACCGCACCACAAAAGTTTTGAAGAAAAAAAATCAAGTTATCCAACTTTCGCCGCGTGAATTTCAGCTTTTCGATTTGTTGGCGCAAAATTTGGGCGTAGTTGTACCGCGTGAAATTATTTTAGACAGAATTTGGGGCAGTGAACGCGATATTACTTCAAACAACATTGATTCATATATGAAAATTTTGCGTAAAAAATTAACAGACGTTGACGGCAGCATAACAATAAAAACCGTGCGCGGTATCGGCTACCGTCTGGAGGCTTAATTAGTGGAAATTTTCCGCAGTAGTCGCTTAAGGCTGACGATTATTTATTCGTCGATAATGTGCGTGTTTTTAATTGTGCTGATTTTCGGCGTTCAAAAGGCTATGGATTGGTCATTTGATTCAGAACAAAGGCGCGAACTTTATGACGCGGCGGCGGGCGTTGCAGAGGCTCAAGCATATCAAATTCAACACCCGCGCACCACGATTGATGAAAATCTTTACTATCGCAATACAAATGACAGGCTGTTTTTTTATGTTTTCGACAGATGGAAACAGCTTGTAGGATTCGTGCGCGCGTCATTCAAAGTTGAGCCGTTCATTTTGGAATATATGAATCAAGATGAAATTCCGAGCGGCGAAATAAAAGTTATTTCATATCCGAATGAAAACGGGAAAATGACGCAGATAATGATGACTTCAAAAAAAATTCGTATCGGCGAAATTGAACAAACAATTTATGTCGGCAAAGATGTCACGGCGTTATATTCCGGCTTGCAAAAAGCAACTTTTTTATTGATAATTTTGGGCGTCTTTGCGTTAGTAATTGCCTCTGCAATCGGGCACATTATGGCGGGGCGGGCAATTATTCCAATGAAAGAGGCGTATGAAAAACAAAAGCAATTCGCCGCAGATGCATCGCACGAATTAAGGACGCCGCTTGCCGTCGTTATGGCGTCAGCCGATTTACTTTTGGCGGATAAATCTATACAAAATCCAATACTGCGCGAAGTTATCACAGATTTAAAAGGCGAAGTAAAAAAAATGTCAAAACTTGTCAGCGATTTATTGACAATCGCCCGCAATGATAACGCCGCACTGAAAATTAAATTTCAAAAATTAAATTTGGGCTATCTCCTCGAACAAAATATCAGAATGATGAAACCGCTTGCCGAAAAAAAAGGCGTGAAACTTTCAGGCGTCGATATAAAAAAATGTTTCATTCAAGGCGACGAAGAGAAAATAAAACAGCTGATTTTAATTTTGGTTGACAACGCAATAAAATATACATTGAAAGGCGGCGAAGTTATCGTCACGCTTGAAAATGTTGAAGACGAAAAAGTTATTTTCTCGGTGAAAGACAGCGGCGTCGGAATTGCGCCTGAAAATCAAGAAAAAATTTTCGACAGATTTTTCAGAGTTGATAAAGCGCGTTCGCGTGAAATGGGCGGTAACGGCTTGGGCTTGTCAATCGCCACTGAAATTTTGCGACTTCATGACGGAAAAATTTCGGTTGAATCAGAATTGGGCGTCGGTACAAAATTCACCGTCGAATTAAAAACTATTTTGGGAGTCAAATAATCTGATGAAAAAATTCAATAAACTAATTGCGGCGGTTGTAACGTTCGCAATATTTTTTTTACCGCTAAAAGCAATGGCGGCGGACGCATGGGCAGTAGCGGCACAAGCCGCAGGAATTTGGGCGATATATCAAAGCACTTTAAAATCAATGCTGAAATTCGGCAACGACGTAAATGCACAAATGGCGGCGCGGCGTCAAGATATAGAAAAAAACGGCACTGCCAAAAATCCGCGTGATGTTCAACTGGTTGATGACATAATGACGAAATTAATAAATTCCGGCGTGTATGAATTGAAGGCTAATTCCCTGCCGTTCATCTGGAACGTAAACAACAGCGACAAATTTAACGCCTCGTGTTATCCGATGGATTATGTCAGTATAAATTTGGGCTTGCTGAAAAATATGAATTACGACGAAAATAAAATTGCGGCAGTTTTGGCGCACGAAATGACGCATGGAATTGAACAACATGCGGCGAAAATTTATGCAAGTGCGATAGCGCAACAACTCGGCGCGGTTATGATTGGGGCAAATGTCGAAAGCAACAGCAAACCCGGAACCGGCGGAAATGTTGACTGGAGCAAACTCGGCGGAATGGTCGGCTATTCAATCGCAAAAAGTATTATAACGCCTGCCGAATACGCGGCGGACGAAGGCGGCTTTTATCTGATGACGAGCGCAGGATTTAATCCCGGCGGCGGCGCGGCGGCTATGGCAAAAATGGATTATTATTTCAGATTTGAAACGCGGGATTTTTTGGAATTTGATGCGCACGATAAACCGAGTGAGCAAACTTTTTCAGATCACCCCGACACTGAAAAGCGCGAAGAAAAACTTGCACAACTGATGACAGATTACAGTTGCGGGCATGTCATGGTAAAAAAAGCCGACCGCGCTTATAAAGTTTTTATTGACGGCGCGGAAATTTACCGCGCAAGTTACGACGACGCCGCCGACAAAGCATATTATTTTGCAGGAGGATTGGCGCGGGCGTTTCACGATTATAACACTGTGGACGGCTGGAATTTTCGCACGGGCGCGGGCAACAGCATTGATTTTTTGAATGACGACAAAGTTTTCAAGCAGGTTAGAGAAATTGCATTTTTGGAAAATATCGGCGCAAGAATTAAAAGCGCAGTAACTGCCGCTTATCAAAATGATTTTAAACGCCAACAATATTTAGACGCAGAAAAAAAGCGTTTGGACGCTTGGAAAAAAATTAAAGCCGAAGCATTGGCGGCTAAAAAAAGTTACGCCGAACAGCTTAGAATCAACGCCGACACTTATAATGATTACGGACAGGGAGAACTTGCCTTGAAAGAAATTCAACGCGCTATGGAGGCTAAAAATCAAAATGATTTGGCGGAATGTTTAGCGATACGCGGACGCGCTAAGGCTATTTGCGGCGATTTTGACGGCGCGTTAAAAGATTGTAATGATGCCATCGCGCAGGATTCTAAAAATTTGTTCAACTTTTTAAATCGTGCTGATGTTTATCATATGCGCGGCGAAATTGAACAGGCTTTAAACGATATTGATACAGCCGTGAAAATTAATTCAGAAATTTGGGTATCGTACAAATTGCGCGGCGATATTTTGGACGAAACGGGCGATACAGCAAATGCTGAAGAAAATTATCGCCGCTGTTACGAATTGACCAAAAAAAGCCCGCATTCAATTCCCGAAAAATATCTTGAGAAAATTGACGCGGACGCTTATAAAAAATTAACCCAAAAAGACGATGACAAGGCTGAAAATAGTGATTAGTGGTTAGTGGTTAGTGGTTAGGTGCTGTTGAAAAAATCTGTTTTTAAAATTTTTTCTTATTTTAATTGAACGTACTTTTTCTTTGTCTTGTCAAAGAGCAAATCCTCCTATTCGTCGAATTTGCAAGTACAGCAAATGCTCGTACTCCTCGCCTTTGCAAGAAAGACGCTTTTTGCGGTGCTGTTTTTTCGTCCTCGAAAAAAACGCACCTGCCTGCAAATGCGATGAATAAGAGCATTTGCTCCGCTCGTCCTGCGCGGCATCTTAGTTCTTCGTTCTCAGTAAGCAAAATTTAGTTCGTTAATCATCAGCAGTTTTTTTCAGTCTAATTATTTTTTCAACACGCCATAGTTATAAACAAAAAAATATCTGTCAATAAAAAATTGAAATCGACAAATAAAAAAGCACCTCCGCAAATTTTAAAATTTTTGGAAGTGCTTTAAATTTAATAGTGCGGATGCGCCTTGACATATTCAACAGGGCGGCTCCAATCGACATGAACGCCAGTATTTTCCCAAAGGCGCGTCAAAGCCAATTTCAAACTCTCGGCATCGACTTGAGGGTTTATTTTTTCTGTAGTGAAGTCCAAAAGTGTTTCATGTGGAATTTTAATTTCATGAACCTGCGAAAGAAAATCTTCCGCCTTGCGTTTGGCAATTTCATCGGCAATAACGACATTAACTTTTTTAGTCTCTTCGTCAAATTCGACGTAGCCGAGATTTTCGCCAAAACTGATTGCAACACTAAAATTTTCGCTCAAGATGTCACCTCCTGACTTTGCAGAAAGTCATTGAAGAAATCTAAAAATTTTGTACCGGGCGGCGAAAGTTCCTTCAATCTGTTCCACGCCAATACAATTTTAAATCTTACCGGCGGATCTATCGGCACTGATTTAAATTTTGGCGAATCCGTTATAACGAATTTCGGCAACATTGAAACTGCCACGCCGCCGGAAACTAATTCTTTTATCGTTTTGAGTTGCGAAGTATTTAACAAAATATCGGGGATAAATCCTGCCTCTGTAGAGCGTTTCATTGTTATAAAATGTTGTACCGTTCCCGTCGGCTGAACTATAAATTTTTCGTTTTTCAGTTCGTCGAAAGAAATTTTTTCTTTCCGCGCCAATTTATGATTCGGCGGCACGCACAAATAATATTCGCTGTTGCACAGTTTCAAAGAATTAGCTAAATTTTCGCCAATTCGCATGAATACTATTCCGAAATCCAAAAAATCGCCGTCCAATTTTTCATTGACTGAAAAAGAGTCGTTACATTCCTGCAAGTCCAAGAGAATATTTGGATTCGCCGCCTGAAATTTCATAAAAATATTTGGAAATATGTACGATTCAACCATTGGCGGCATACCGAATTTTAAAACGCCGCCGTTTGGTGATTTAAATTTTTCAACGCTTAATTGAGCCGTTTGAACGTCCTGCAGAATTTTTTTGGCGTGCAATAAAAAGACTTGCCCCGCCTCTGTCAGTGAGATATGTTTTTGACTGCGATCGAACAACAATAAATTTAATTCGGCTTCCAACGCCTGTATAGCTTTTGTTACCGAAGGTTGCGAAACGTGCAAAAAGTGCGCCGCCTTCGTAAAGTTTTCAAGCGAACTTACTGCGCAAAAATATTCCAGTTGTCGTAGTTCCATTTTCGCACCTCAATTTAAAACATATGCGCCGCGTGTGTCCAAATCCAAAATCAGCGCGTTTGCTTGAACGTCATTTTTTTTGAACGCCTGAACCATTTCGACGGCTATATTATTTTCAATGTGCTTGTTCGTGGTTGAAAAAGCTATCAGACAAGGACCCGCGCCGCTTAAACAAACTCCCAACGCGCCTTCTTTTTTCGCCGCCTGAAAAACTTCCTGCATACCAGGTACCAATTTTGTTCGATACGGCTGATGAATTGCATCGTCAAATGCTGTTGTCAAAAAATTTTCTTTGCCCTGCATTAACGCGGCAACCAACATTGACGCTCTGCTGACATTAAAAACTGCGTCCTTCATTGATACAGTTTTTGGCAAAACTTGACGCGCAATTCGTGTTGACAGCGGAAAATCCGGCACTGCCACAATTAATTTTAATCTGATTTTCGGCAAGAATGAAAAAGTTTGCACATTGAATTTATCAACAGTGCTGATAGTAAAACCGCCGTAAATCGCAGGTGCAACATTATCGGGATGTCCTTCAATTTCGGTTGCGAATTTCAAAATATCTTTTTTCGTAAAAGGTTTACCGACAATTTCATTAGCCGCCGTCAATCCTGCAACAATCGCCGCCGCGCTTGAACCTAATCCGCGTGACATTGGAATATTATTTTGCATTTTCAGAATTGCGCCTTTGAATTTATCGCCGTTGCCGGAACGATCCAAAATCATTCTTGCCGCTTTCCAAATAATATTTTTTTCGTCAGTAGGAATAGTTTCCGCGCCGTCACCGTGTGCATCAATAATCAAATTTTCTTCTTTAAGTAAAGTTAATTCCAAATCGTTGTAAATTGTGGCGGCAAGTCCGAGACAATCAAAGCCGGGACCGCAATTTGCAGAAGTTCCGGGTACTCTTACAGTAACTTTATTTAGATTTTTTTCTGAATCACTATCCATAAATCCTCAACTCTCAACGCGCATAAGGCTTGAAATTTCGTCAACTGCAGACAATTTTTTCAAGGCGTCCTGCGCGACCAAAATATTTTTATGCTTAACTTTGTGAGTGACAACAACCAATTCGGCATGATTTTCAACCGCGCTGTTAGTTTGAGCGACAGAATGTAAACTTACGCCGGCATCGCCAAACGCAGTAGCAACCGCGCCCAAAACTCCGGGCATATCATCAACCAAAAGGCGGATATAATACGAAGAAACAGTTTCTTCAATCGGACAAATCGGCTTTTTATTGTAGCAAGTGCAACCAAAATGTCCAACGCTGTTTGTTTGAATACCTTTTGAAATTTCGATAATATCAGAAACGACGGCGGACGCAGTCGGAAAACCTGCGCCGGGACCGAAAAACATTGCTTCATTGATGGGATAACCTTTAACGAAAATTGCATTGAAAACGCCGTTGACGCTTGCAAGCGGGTGAGTTTTCGGCAACAGTACAGGGTGAACGCGCACATCAACGCCCGCGTCTGATTCTTTACCAATCGCCAAAAGTTTTACAACATAACCGAGTTTTCCGGCGTGCTGAATATCTTTTGGCGTAATTTTGGTTATGCCCTCCATAGAAACATCTTCAAATTTTACACGAGAATTAAAGGCGATTGACGCAAGAATAGCGATTTTGCGGGCGGCGTCTTTGCCTTCAACGTCTGCGGCGGGATTCGCCTCCGCGTAACCTTTCGCCTGTGCCTCTTTCAAAACTGTATCATAATCTGCGCCGTCTTCAGTCATTTTTGTCAGCATATAATTTGTAGTGCCGTTGACGATGCCGAGAATTTCAGTAATTTTATTTGCAGTCAATGAACGTTTGAGCGGCATAATAATAGGAATTGCGCCGCCGACTGCCGCTTCAAATAAAAAGTCTACGTGATTTTTTTCTGCAGTTTCAAAAAATTCGTGTCCAAACTGCGCTACTGCGTCTTTGTTTGCCGTAACGACGCTTTTGCCGCTCTCCAATGCTTGTAACATAAATTTTTTTGCAACTGTCGTGCCGCCGATTAATTCAACAACTATTGAAATTTCGGGATCGTTTAAAATTTCGTCATAGTTTGAAGTTGCGGGCAATCCTTTTTCTTGAAGTGCAGGAATTTCATGCGGCAATACCAAAATTTTTTTAATTTGAATTTCCGTGCCTGCGCGTTGAGTTATAATTTCGCGGTTGTCGGCAAGAGTTTTAATTACACTGCCGCCAATAGTTCCCGCGCCCAAAATTGCTATCTTTGTGACGTTTTTTGCGTCCATAAAAAATTATTCCTCCAGTTCAAAATATCTGAATTACTAAACAAAAAAATATTCGGCAACTATTTTAACAATTCCTGCTAAAGAAAAACTTTCGCATTTTCAAATAACGTGGTAAAATTTGCAGTGGTGTAGTTGGGTAGTGCGGTAGTGTGATAGTTAAATTTTTTTTATTTAAAGTAATTATTCTTTATTGCGAAAAAGTAGTTGTTATGGCGTGTTAGTAAACTTTTCCCTGTTTAATTTTTTCTAATTAAATTTACTTTTCTTTGTCTGAGCCACAAAAGCAAATGCTCCTACTCGTCGCCTTTGCAAGTAACAAAAGAAAAGGCGTTCAAACCGCCGTTGCACAAAATAACTTTTCCAATAGTTCCTAATTTACTTTGACATTTCAAAATATAAAATTTAAGTGTTAGTTGTCAGTAAACAGTGCTGTTAAAATATCCAACTACCAAATTTCATTTAACAAAAACTATAAAAATTTTTAGGAGGAAAAATTTTGAAATATATCAGTACCCGTACAAAAAATTTTACGCCGATAAATTCTGCAGAGGCAATTTTACAGGGACTTGCAGACGACGGCGGCTTATTTGTTCCTGAATCAATTCCCAAAATTACTTTGGACGAAATTAAAGATTTGGTTGATAAAAATTATTCACAACGCGCAGTTGCTGTTTTGAAAAAATTTTTGACAGACTATACAGAAGATGAACTTTTTGAAAGTGCCGAGCTTGCTTATGATTGGTTTGACGTGGCGTCAAAAGTGCCGCTTACAATTTTGGTTAAAGACGAGCAACATAAAAATTCGCCTGTCGGCGTTATGGAACTTTATCACGGCAACACTTCAGCTTTTAAAGATATGGCATTGCAAATGTTGCCGCAACTTATGACGCGGGCTTTAAAAAAAGTCGGCGAAACTAAAGAAATTTTAATTTTGGTTGCGACTTCAGGCGACACGGGAAAAGCCGCGCTTGCAGGTTTTGCAGATGTGCCGCAAACTAAAATTATGGTTTTCTATCCTGCCGACGGCGTCAGCAAAATTCAAAAATTACAAATGGTTACTCAAACAGGCAACAATGTAAATGTTACGGCAGTGCGCGGAAATTTTGACGACTGCCAAAACGGCGTCAAAAATATTTTCAACAATGCCGAAATTCGCGCAGAATTGGCAAAATCCAACGTCAAATTGAGTTCGGCTAATTCAATTAACTGGGGGCGTCTCGTGCCGCAAATTTGCTATTATGTTGCCTCCTACGCCGAATTTGTCAGTTCAGGTTCAATCAAACTCGGCGACACTGTAAATGTTGCTGTTCCTACCGGCAATTTTGGAAATATTTTAGCCGCGTACTACGCCAAAAGAATGGGCGTACCTATCAAAAAATTAATCTGCGCGTCGAATATCAATCACATTTTGACTGACTTTTTTAAAACCGGCGTTTACGACAGAAACAGAGATTTTTATAAAACTATTACGCCTTCAATGGATATTTTGATTTCAAGCAACCTTGAAAGACTTTTGTACCACGAAACTAACGGCAATACCGAGCGCGTTAAAACTTTTATGCAGGAATTGAACGAGACCGGCAAATATAAAATTAATTCTTCGCTGAAAAATCGCCTTGACAAAATTTTCTACGCCGACTACGCCACCGAAGAAGAAACTTCAAATTTGATTAATGAAGTTTTCGGCAACTACAAATACATCGTCGATACTCATACCGCCGTTGCGATGATGGTGCTCGGTAAATATCGCCGCAATACAAAAGATATGTCGCCTGTTATGCTTGCCTCAACTGCCAGCCCGTTCAAATTTACCAACGCAGTTTTGAAGGCGTTGGGCGAAAATGTTGACGGCGTTGACGATTTCGAGCAGCTTGATAAATTGAGTTGGAAAACTAAAAAAGCAGTGCCGAAAAACCTTGCGGCTCTCAGCACTGCCAAAATTTTGCATGAAAATATTTGCGATAAAAACGAAATGGCGGAGCAAGTTTTAAAATTCGCCGCCAAATAAATTTTAATCTTTATAACCGAATTGCTTAACCTTTGCAAAGTCTGCAGAGGTTTTTTTGTTTGACAAAAAATTTTGTTATAGTAAAATTTCAGCGTTACCTCCGGTCACTTCCTGAAATACGGTAAGGAAGGAGGTGATAACTTATGGAGTTATTACTCGATTTTTTAACTACGGTCGGGTCAAACATTGCCTCTTACTTTTTAATTAAGGCAATAGATAAATTTCTCGACAACCGGCGGTAACGCCAACAACTCGCGTCTTCAATAGACGCAACCCCCAAGTAACCTTCCCGAAAAGGTCTTGGGGGTTTTTTGCGCCTTGTGATAACTATGGAATTTTATTACTCGATTGTGATTTTTTTATCTATATTCACGTTGAAATATTATCACTTAAATAAAATTTTTGCAAGATTTATCAAAAATTTTTAACCTTTCCAACCGAATTGCTTAACCTTTGCAAAGTCTGCAGAGGTTTTTTGTTTGACAAAAAATTTTGTTATAGTAAAATTTCAGCGTTACCTCCGGTCACTTCCGAAGCTATGGTATGGAAGGAGGTGATAACCAATGGAAATGTTGTTTGATTTCCTTCAAACTGTCGGGACAAATGTAGCCTCATACTTTTTAATTAAGGCAATAAAGAAGTTCCTTGACAACCGGCGGTAATGCCAACAATTAGCGTCCAAAATAGACGCAACCCCCAAGTAACCTTTTAGGAGAAGGTCTTGGGGGTTTTTCTTGCGCCTGTGATAACCAAGAATATGTTGTTTGATTTTATTTATCCTACTTATGAATGAAATATTATCACTTAAAGAAAATTTTTGCAAGATTTATCAAAAATTTTTAACCTTGATAACCGAATTGTTTAGCCTTTGCAAAGTCTGCATTGGCTTTTTCTGTTTCGCCCAATGCTTGATAACAATACCCTCGTATTACATATGCATTAGCAATATTCGGATCTATCTCAATCGCTTTTGTAGCATCAGCTATGGCTTTTTTAAATTTCCTGATAAGACAATAAGAGCCTCCGCGATTGTTGTAGGCATAGTAGGCGTCATTGGGATTGAGTTCAATAGCTTTAGAAAAGTCAGCAATAGCCGCGTCATATTGTTTCAAATTTTTGTAAGCATTGCCGCGATTGTAGTAGGCTTTAGCGTAATTTGGATTAATTTGAATAGCCTTGTTGTAGTCAGCAATAGCCGCGTCATATTGTTTCAAAATTTTGTAAGCAATGCCGCGATTGTTGTAGGCGTCGGCGTAATTTGGATTGAGTTGAATAGCCTTGTTGTAGTCAGCAATAGCCTTGTCATATTGTTTCAAATTTTTGTAAGCAATGCCGCGATTGTAGTAGGCGTCGGCGTAATTTGGATTGAGTTGAATTGCTTTGTTGAGGTCAGCAATAGCCGCGTCATACTTTTTCAATTCAGCGTAAGCACAGCCGCGATTGTTGTACGCCCAATCGTAATTTGAATTAAATGCAAGTGCCTCGTTATACAATTCAATCGCTTTTTGATATTCGCCCTTGTTAGCAAATTCAATGCCTTCATCGTTTTTTTGTCCTGCTAAAACTTTTCTGTCAGCGTCGTTGAACTCTGCGCGAATTTGATCTTTTTCAGCCTGCGAAGTCGCCTTATTGTAGCGTTCAATCAATTCATCAATTTTATTTAAGCCGTCTTTAATATCTTTTGTAGCTGATTGCAATTCAGATTGCGCGGAAGTTTTGCCGTCTTCAGAGTTTTTTTGATCACGTTGAATGTATTTGTTAATGCCGTCAGTGTCGATATTCGCCTTCAAAGTCGCCACGTATTTTACAACCGGCGAATTTCCAAACATCGTTGTTTCGGTCTTGTATTGCACTTCGCCGACAATATTAACAATGCTGTTTGTGATAAGGTCGATTTTGTTTTCAGTCAAGTTGTAATTTTCCATTTTGGAATACTGGGCAATGTAAACGCCCGCCTGATCTTTGGCGTTAAGTTCCGCCTTGAGTTTGGCGTAATTTTTCGCTTGCTCCAGCGTTATCAAATCGCCTTGAACACATTCGCCGACGCCGGTATATGTTTTAATTTCCGCCTGTACAATCTGAATTAAATCGGCGTTGTAAATTTGCGGTACAAAAAATAAACTGCCTGCCGCTACCGATACTGCTAAAAATTTTTTCAAAAGTTTTTTCATCTGTAACGCTCCTTAAAAAAATTCAGCGTCGAAAGACGGCTAAAAAATAAATTTTGCCGTTTCAACGCTGTTAAAAAATTTAGTTTTTATTTGCCCGCCGTTTAATTTCACGTTCGACGAGTTCAGGAATTTTATCGGTGTCAATTTCAGCCGTAACAATCGCCGTCATTACAAGTATATTGCCTTCATTTGTCAGCTTAT
>CAJOGS010000017.1 GCA_905234045.1 uncultured Selenomonadaceae bacterium
ATTCCAAAAAGCACTTTTTCTTTGGTACTTGCGTGGCTTGCGTAGCAAGGCATGCTCTTTAGTACTTTTTTTGCTTCGGAAAAAAGAAAGTACATTTAATAAAATTTAAGTAACTAAATTTAATCAGTAAAATTTTATTTTTTCAACACGCCTTAAGATGCCGCGCAGGACGCGCGGAGCAAAGAAAAAGTTCGTTCAATTAAAATAATTCAAGAAAATAATTTTAAAACAAACTTATTCAAAATACTATAACGAAGAAAATTAATTAAAAAAAATAAATAAATAAATTTTCTTCAGCAAAAAGTGCATTTAATAGAAAAGTTTATTTATATTTCAAAATTTAAATTTTAAACGCCATAATAAAAAATTATACTACGAAAAAAACGGTTAAGCACATCGCCTAACCGCTCCGCTCTATATAAAATTTTTAATTACTAAGTTGGTGCCGAAGGCCGGACTCGAACCGGCACGTAGTCGCCTACGGCAGATTTTGAGTCTGCTGCGTCTGCCAATTCCGCCACTTCGGCGCGTTACGGGCGTTATATTATCACTAAAATTTTAAAATGTCAAGCGAAATAAAATTTACAGAAAATTTTTAAATGTTGCAGGATAAATTTTAGCATTGCCGAATTTTATTTTAAAATTTAGATTTTTTGTAGTATTGGAGGGTTCTGAATGTCGAAAAAATATTACAGCACAAAGATTGTCGGAGTTGGCGGCGACGTTCCAAAATTTTTAAACGTGGTAAAAATGCTGGTTATGTTTGATGATTCAATGGTTCTGCCGGAACTTCGTGAATTTTCAGTGTTGCACAGCGGCAATAAACTTGAAGGCGACATCAAGCCGGGCGATATTCTCAACGTTGCCGGAACTGAATTTGAAATTATCAAGGTCGGCGAAGATGTACACAGCAACATTCGCACACTTGGGCATATAATTATCAAATTTGATGGCGGTATGGGCGAACTTTTGGCGGGAAGTATCCACGTCGAAGATAAACCTATTCCCAAAATTCAAGTTGGCGACGAAATTTCTATCAGCGAGGCAAGTGCGGCAGTTCTCAAAGGAAATAAAGTTGCAATCATCGGCGCGGGCGGCGATTTAAGTAAGAAAGTTGCTCAAGTTTTAGTTGACAGCGGCGCGGAAATTGTCGGCGAAGATTCTGCCAATATTGTTGTAAACGTGAAATAATAATGCATTATAAAATAGATTTACCGTCGTCAAAAGTGGCGGCGGTTTTTTAGTGCCAAAAATTTAAATATTTATTACTGCGTGCAGGTAAAGTATTTCAGTACATTTCCAACTAGCCATAATTTTTTATATTAAATTTTTGTTAGGGCGTGTTGAATAATTAATTGAAAATGCTGATTAACGAATTATTTTTTGTTCGATGAGAGCGAAAAAACAGCCCCGCAAAAAGCGTCTTTTTTTGGTACTCTTTGACGCAACAAAGAAAAAGTACATTTAAAAATAAAAAAATTTAAGTAAATAAATTTAATCAGTAAAATTTGATTTTTTTCAACATGCCCTAATTAGATAGTGCTGTAGTAAAAAACTATACCACTACAAAACTATCGAACTACCACACTACAAACCGCCCGCATTTTGAAAATTTTTTTAATTTTTCAACACGCTCTAATTTCTGTGCGTCAGTCATTTTTAAAATTAACATAAAGAAGAAAATTAAAAAGAATGGCAATTTACCACGTAATTTTCATAAATTAAAAAAAGTTTTTTCTGAATTTTCGGCAGGAATTTTACAAGGCGCGTAGAAATTGAAGTTAGATTTAAAGATTAATCAGCGTTATAGGACGCTGAAAGTATCCTTAGTAACGAGGAGGTTTTTTTTCATGAGAAAAACTGAATGTCTGGGAATGATTCTTGCGGGCGGGCAGGGATCTCGCTTGAAAGCATTGACCAAGACAGTTGCAAAACCTGCTGTCCCATTTGGTGGAAAATATCGCATTATTGATTTTCCGCTTTCAAACTGCGTAAATTCCGGCATTAACAAAGTCGGTATTGCCACGCAATATAAACCTTTTGAACTTCATAACTATTTGGGTTCGGGTACTTCATGGGATTTAGACCGCACCGGCGGCGGATTGTTTGTACTTCCGCCTTATGCACGTGAAAAAGGCGGCGATTGGTATCGCGGCACGGCGGACGCTGTTTATCAAAATTTGAATTTCATTGATTTGGTAGACCCTGAATATATTATCATTCTTTCCGGCGACCATATTTACACAATGAACTATGCATGGATGCTTGAATCTCACAAAAACAACAATGCTGATGTTACAATCGGCGTCTTTGAAGTTCCATGGGAAGAAGCTCCGCGTTTCGGTATTATGGCGACTGACAAAGAAACAGGGCGTATTGTCGAATTCCAAGAAAAACCTAAAGAACCTAAATCTAATTTGGCGTCAATGGGTATTTATATTTTTACAACTTCATTCTTGAGAAAATATTTGCTTGAAGACGGCGAAAATGAAAATTCCAGCCATGACTTCGGCAATGATTTAATTCCCAAAATGTTGGCTGATAATGCGCGTATGTTCTCCTATGCATTTGACGGCTATTGGAAAGATGTAGGAACTATTGAAAGTCTCTGGCTTGCCAATATGGATCTTTTGGAAGATACTCCGCCCTTTGAACTCAACGGCGATTGGAAAATTTATTCCTCCAATCCGTCAATGCCGCCGCAATATGTAGGGGCTGATGCGATTGTTAAACGTTCAATGATTAGCGAAGGTGCTAAAGTTCTTGGCGAAGTTGAACATTCAGTAATATTCCCGGGCGCAACGATCGGCAAAGGTGCTAAAGTTACCAATTCTGTAATTTTCCCGGGTACAACTATTGAAGATGGCGCAGTTGTCAACTATGCAATTCTCGCGCAGGACGTTACCATTAAAGCCGGTGCCAAAGTTGAAGGCACTGAAAGCGAAATTTCCGTTATAGCTGAAAACGAGGTAGTCGGCTAAATCAGATGATCAGATGGTCAGTGTGTCAGATTGTCAGTAACTAACCATCTAACAATCTGATCATCTAACAATCTAGTCATCTAGCCATCTAAAAATCAGGAGGTGCACTGCATTGAAAACAGTAGTGGGGATTGTAAATCTTCAAGAAAGTAACGACTTAATTAGAGAGTTGGCGGCAACTCGTGCGGTAGAAGCTCTGCCGTTTGCAGGACGTTATCGCGTCGTCGATTTTTCTCTTTCAAATATGATTAATTCCGGAATCAGCTCAGTCGGTCTTATGTTGCCGGATTATTCCCGCGCAATTTTAGATCACATTCGTTCAGGTAAAGATTGGGATTTGGCGCGCCGTCGTGACGGTTTAACATACCTTCCCGCCGCGTTGCCCGGTACCGACGCACGCAAAGGCGATTTAAAAGATATTTACGCCAACTTAGATTTTGCCGAATTAAGCGACAAAAAATATGTTCTCTTCGTCAATGGCAGTTACGTTTACAATATTGATTTCAAAAACGTCCTTGACTTCCACAAGAAGAGCGGCGCAGATATTACGATGCTTTATAAAACTGTCGAAAATGACGGCGCAGGTAAAACTGTTGTCATTGAAACAAGCACTAACGGTATTGTCAATGACATTGCTGAAACCAACAGCGTTAAAAAAGGTCAAAAAGCAGTTTTGGGCGCGTATTTAATGCCTGTTCCTACTTTCGCTTATATCGTTCGTTCAACTTACGAACGCGGCGGACAAGATTTCTTGATTGACGGTATTATGCGCTATGCAAGCGAACAAAAAATTGCGGCTTACGAACATAAAGGTTACGTTGCAAGAATCAATTCAACTGAGGCTTATTATAAAGCTAACCGCGATTGCCTTAATCCTGAAATTTGGAGCGAACTTTTCATGAACAAAGAACGCCCGATTTTCACGAAGGTTAAAGATGAAGTTCCCGTTCAATACAAAGACACTGCCGAAGTTAAAAATTCTCTCATTGCCAACGGTTGCATAATTCGCGGCAGAGTTGAAAATTCAATTATCTTCAGAGGCGTTAAAATCGGTAAAGGCGCAGTCGTCAAAGATTGTATCCTTATGCAACGTTGCGATGTCGAAGACGGCGCAAGAGTTGAAAACGTCATTTGCGATAAAAATGTTATGATTACCAAAAATCGCTGGCTTAAAGGCGTTGAAACTTTCCCCTATATCGTTACGAAGAATGCAAGAATTTAAAATTTTTAATGTCTCAATGAAAATTTGAGATTGCTAAACGAAAAAAATCAGAAAGGCGGCGAATTTTACCGACGAGAAATATTTTTACTCGGCGTGGAAATTCGCCACTTTCTATGAATTTTTGTCGTCCCTGATGTCGGGGGCGTGGATTGAAAAAAATTAAGGAGGGTCTCTGTTTGTCAAAAGAGATTGATAAAAAAGCCGCAGTAAGCAAGGAATATGAGAAACTCAAAGAAAATCTGAAAAATCGTTTTATAAGCTCCGCGCACATTATGTTTGGACGCGACCTTAACGAATTGCCGATGAGTGATATTTATAAAACCGTTGCGGCAGTGGCAAAACAAATTATTTCAGAAAATTGGATCAAAACTAACAAGGCATATATGGATCGTCAAGAAAAGCAGGTTTATTATTTTTCAATCGAATTTTTGATGGGACGCCTTTTAAAATCTAACTTGATTAATCTCGGTATTGATGATGCAATTCGTGAAGTGTTGGAAGATTTAGATTTGAATCTTGATGACATTATTGAAGAAGAACCCGATGCCGGTTTAGGTAACGGCGGTTTAGGTCGTCTTGCCGCTTGCTTTATTGATTCAATGGCGGCGCACCGTTTGCCCGGACACGGCTGCAGTATTCGTTATCAGTACGGACTTTTTGAACAGAAAATTATTCAAGGTCAACAAGTTGAAATTCCTGATAACTGGTTGCGCGACGGTTTTGCATGGGAATACCGCAAGCCGGATAAATCCATTAATGTTAAATTCAACGGTAATGCTTACATGAAGGAACAGGCGGACGGCTCTTTAAAACTCGTTCATGAAGATGCAATGGTTGTTATGGCTGTTCCGTACGATGTGCCGATTGTCGGCTATCACAATAAAACCGTCAATACTCTCCGTCTTTGGAACGCTGAAGTCAACAGAGATTTTTCTGATTATGGAATGTTGACACATGAACAAATGCGCGCCAAAAACGATTACAGAAATTTTGTTGAAAGTATTACTCAATATCTCTATCCTGATGACAGTTCGCACGAAGGTCGCAGAATGAGACTTATTCAAGAATATTTCATGGTTTCTGCAGGCACTCAAAGTATTGTTCGCCATTTCGTACGCTCCGGCTTTAATATTCGTGAATTTGACAAAAAAGTTGCAATTCATATCAACGATACGCATCCCGCGTTGTGCGTTGCCGAATTGATGCGCTTGCTTGTTGACGAATACAATCTTGAATGGAATGAAGCATGGGTTATCACAAGAAATACAATGGCTTACACCAACCATACAATTATGCCTGAAGCGTTGGAACGTTGGCCGGTCGATATGTTCAAAACTTTGTTGCCGCGTATTTACATGATTATCGAAGAAATTAACCGCCGCCATGTTGAATACGTTAAAGCACGTTACCCCGGCAATATTGATAAACTCCGCGCAATGTCAATCATTGAGGCGGGCGAAGTTCATATGGCACGCCTTGCAATCGTCGGTTCACATTCTGTAAACGGCGTTGCAAGAATCCATTCTGACATTTTGAAATCTACAACTTTGCATGACTTCTATGAATATTGGCCAAGAATGTTTAACAACAAAACTAACGGTATTACACACCGCCGCTGGTTAATGGGCGCAAATCCCGAACTTGCAAACTTGATTGATAAAACTATCGGCAGCCGTATTTGGCACAGACACCCTGAACAACTCGATTTGCTCAATGAAGCGGTTGATGACAAATTAGTTTTGGAAGAACTCGGAAGAATTAAACACATTCGCAAAGTTGCACTTGCCAAATATATCAAGAAACATAACGGCATTGAAGTTGATCCGAATACTTTGTTTGACATTCAAGTTAAACGTATTCATTCATACAAACGCCAACTGATGAATATCTTGCATATTATGTGGCAGTATGAAAAACTTAAAACCGACCCAAGTTACAATCCGCCCGCTACAACTTATTTCTTTGGCGGTAAAGCCGCGCCCGGTTATTACATTGCTAAAGAGACTATCAAATTAATTTTGGCAGTCGGAAATAAAATCAATAATGACCCGTCGATTAACGGCAAATTAAAAGTCGTCTTCATTGAAAACTTCGGCGTTTCCATTGGTGAAATTGTTTATCCTGCGGCTGATGTTTCTGAACAAATTTCTACCGCGTCAAAAGAGGCGTCCGGCACCGGCAATATGAAATTTATGATGAACGGCGCAATTACTCTCGGCACCCTCGACGGCGCAAATGTCGAAATTCGTGAAGCTGTCGGCGATGAAAACATTGTTATTTTCGGTTTGAAAGCCGGCGAAGTTTTGAGATACTACGAAACAGGCGAATACAACGCATGGCAAGAATATAACAGCAATCAAAATGTAAAACTCGTTGTTAATAAATTGACTGACGGAACTTACGGCAATTTCCAATCCCTGCGCGATTATCTTATGGGCGGCGACGAATTTTTCATTATGAAAGATTTCAACGCTTATATCGACGCACATAACGAAATTTATGCACGTTATCAAGACAGAATGGGCTGGCTCAGATCTGCCGCTATCAACATTGCAAATTCTGCGCGTTTCTCTTCTGACAGAACGATTGACGAATACGCAGACGATATTTGGGGCGTTGTACCCTGCAAAGTCCAGTAACTAGATGGCTAGATTGTTAGATGGCTAGATGGTCAGTACTGACAATCTGACAACTGACAATCTGACAATCTGAAAAACTGACCATCTAAATAAAAAGGAGGCTGACTCTGTGAAAACTTCCGAACTCAGCGAATATGATTTGTATTTATTTCATCAAGGAACAAACTTTCATGCTTATGAAATGCTTGGCGCACACTTTGTAGAAAGAGACGGCAAAAAAGGCGTTCGCTTTGCCGTATGGGCAAAAAATGCAAAGTCTGTAAGCGTCGTCGGCGATTTCAATAACTGGGATACCCGCGTTAATAAAATGATTCGTCTTTCAGACGGCGAAACTTGGGAAATTTTTATTGAAGGCTTAAAACAGGGCGAAAAATACAAATACGCCATTGAGCCGCAATGGGGCGGACCACACATTTTGAAAGCAGATCCATATGGATTCTATGCAGAAAGAAAACCGAACACGGCGTCACGTCTTTACGATATGACGAAATATCAATGGGGCGACGGCGAATATATGGAGGCTAAATCAAAAGAATCTTCATACAGCCGCCCGATGTTGATTTACGAAGTGCATGCAGGTTCATGGCAACGCAAGGCGTTTGGCAACAGCGATACTGAAGATGTTTATCTTTCATATCGTGAATTGGCGGACAGATTAATAGCGTACGTCAAGAAAATGAACTACACGCATATTGAATTTATGCCGATGACTGAACACCCGTTTGACGGTTCATGGGGCTATCAAACAACAGGATATTATGCAGCGACAAGCCGTTATGGCGAGCCTGATGATTTCCGCTATTTCATTGAAACAGCACACAAAAACGGTATCGGCGTTATTATGGACTGGGTACCGGGACATTTCTGCAAAAATAATGAAGGTCTGCGCGAATTTGACGGCACTAACCTTTATGAATCAGATAACCCGCAACTTGCAGACAACAAAGGCTGGGGTACAATCAATTTTGATTACGGACGTACCGAAGTTCACAGTTTCTTGATTTCAAACGCGCTTTTCTGGTTTGAAGAATACCACATGGACGGCTTGAGAATTGACGGCGTTGCAAATATGCTGTATCTCAACTTTGGACGTGAAGAAGGCGAATGGACGCCGAATAAATACGGCGATACAGGCAACCTTGAAGCGATTGAATTTATTAAAAACCTCAATGAAGCAGTATTCAAATATCACCCCAACGCCTTGATGATGGCTGAAGAATCTACAGATTGGCCTTTGATTTCCAAGCCGGTTTATATGGGCGGTCTCGGTTTCAACTACAAATGGAATATGGGCTGGATGAATGACATGTTAAAATATGTCAGTCTCGATCCAATTTACCGCAAGTGGAATCATGACAAAGTTACTTTCTCGTTTATGTATGCTTTTTCAGAAAACTTTGTTCTTCCGCTTTCACATGATGAAGTAGTTCACGGCAAATGCTCCTTGATTGAAAAAATGCCGGGCGACTACTGGCAGAAATTCGCAGGTCTGCGCGGATTCTTCGGTTACTGGATGGCGCATCCCGGTAAAAAACTTTTGTTCATGGGCGGCGAATACGGACAGTTCATTGAATGGAATGAAAATGACAGCTTAGACTGGCACTTAGTCGAACAATATGAAAAACATACGCAAATGCAGAAATATTCGCAGGCGTTGAATAAATTCTACTGTGATAACAAAGCATTCTGGCAGGTTGATTTTGATTGGAACGGCTTCCAGTGGATTGACTGCAACGACAATGATAACAGTATTGTTTCATTCATTCGCAAGGCGAAAGACAGCGAAGACTATATCATTGCAGTTTGCAACTTTACACCTGAAGTGCGCGTCGGTTACAGAATCGGTGTACCTGACAAAGGCGCGTATGTCGAAGTTTTCAACTCTGATAATGAAGAATTTGGCGGCAGCGGCGTTAAAAATGAAGGCGAATTGCTTACTCAAGATGTTGCATGGCACAATCGCGGACAGTCTATTGAAATCAGAGTACCGCCGCTTGCGTCAATTTACTTGAAACTGAAATACAAAGCTGATGAATCTAAAAAAGCTGATTGATTGGGGAATTGATTCAATTAATTTTGTGGCGTCGATTGAAATTATTGAGGCAGGAAATTTAATAGAGTCGATTGACTTTACAGAATCTAATGAATTAAAAACCAACAAAAAAATTAAGACTTCCGAAAAAAAACGGCGCGGACGTCCAAAACTTATCGAACACAAAAAAGCATTTGCGAAATTTAAACGCGATGCGGGCAAAACTCAAAGATTTGCTTTCGGTGAAGAACCTAATCGGCGTGCGGAGTTTAACTGAAATTAAAAATTAAATTACAAGTTAAAGGCGGCGGGATAAAAATTCTGGTCTTTGACGCTAAACAGTAATGGAGGTTATATCTATGAAAGTTCTCTATGTAGCTTCGGAAGCTAATCCTTTTGTGAAAACCGGCGGATTGGCTGACGTTGCCGGATCTCTTCCAAAAGAATTGAAAAAGCAAGGCGTTGACGTGCGCGTTATTATGCCTAAATTCGGCAAAATCAGCGAAGAAATTCGTAACAAAATGGAACATGTTTATGACGGTCAAATTAATGTTTCATGGCGTTCAAAATATGTCGGTATCGACAAATACGAATTGGACGGCTTAATTTTCTATTTCGTTGACAACAACGAATATTTTTACCGTGAAGGATTTTACGGTTACGATGATGACGCGGAAAGATTTTCATTTTTCTGCCGCGCAGTTTTGAATTGCTTGCCGGCTATTGATTTCTTCCCTGACGTTATCAACGCCAACGATTGGCATGCAGGTCTTGTCCCCGTATTCTTGAAACTCGAACACATGGGCGACGAACGCTATGCAAATATCAAAACTCTGTACACAATTCACAACCTCAAATATCAAGGCGTTTTCCCGAAAGACGTTATGAGCGATGTTCTCGGCTTAGACTGGAAATATTTTAATAACGGCGACTTAGAATTTTATGACGCCGTAAACTTCATGAAGGGCGGCATTATTTACGCTGATTACGTTTCAACTGTCAGCAAGACTTACGCTCAAGAAATTCAATACGAATATTTCGGCGAACACCTTGACGGCTTGCTCCGCGCCCGCAAAGATGATTTGTACGGCATTGTAAACGGTATCGACTACGATATTTACAACCCTGCTACCGATAAAAATCTTTTCGTGAATTATGACAATTCAGACGCTTACAATGCATTTGAACGCAAATGCGACAACAAAGTTAAACTTCAAGAAATTCTCGGCTTGCCGCAAAATCGCAAAGTGCCGGTTGTTTCAATGGTCAGCCGCCTTGTTGCCGCTAAAGGTTTAGACCTCGTTGTAAGAATGATGGACGAACTTTTGCAACACGAAGATTTCCAATTTGTACTTCTCGGTACAGGCGATAAAGTTTATGAAGATTGGTTTAAAGGTTTGGCGTGGAGATTCCCGCAGAAAGTTTCTACCAATATTTATTTCTCCAATGAACTTGCACAAAGAATTTACGGCGCGTCAGATATTTTCCTTATGCCTTCCAACTATGAACCTTGCGGAATTGGACAACTTATCGCAATGCGTTATGGCGCGGCTCCTGTCGTTCGTGAAACCGGCGGCTTGAAAGATACTGTTCATCAGTACGACAAATACGCCTCAACCGGCAACGGTTTTGTTTTCTCGAACTACAACGCACATGAAATGATGTATGCTTTAAAACGTGCGCTCAGTACTTACGGCAACTTTGATATTTGGATTAAGATTGTTTCCAACGCTATGACAAGTGATTACAGTTGGACTGAATCTGCCCGCGAATACAAGGAACTTTACGAAAAATTAATCAAGAAATAGATGGCTAGATTGTTAGATTGTTAGATTGTTAGATGATTAGATTGTTAGTACTGACAATCTGACTGACTGACCATCTGACGATCTGAACATCTGACCATCTAAAAAAAGTCCGGCGAGCGATTTTTCTTTCGTCGGACTTTTTTTATTTCAAGAGGTGATTTTGTGGCGATTGATAAAAATTTGTTTCTCTACAATTTAGCCGTCGTGTCGATTATGAAAAATGAAGCTCCCTATGTAAAAGAGTGGCTTGACTATCACATTTTGGCGGGCGTCGAACATTTTTACATTTTTGACAATGAAAGCCCCGACAATCTCAAGGAAGTTTTGCAACCGTACATTGACGACAGCACGGTTACTTATATTTTTTATCCCGGTAAGGCGAGACAATACGAGGCTTATAACGAGGCTTTGCAGAAATATAAATTTTTCTGCCGTTACATTGCATTTATTGACGCAGATGAATTTATTTTCCCGCAAAATAATAAATCCATTGTCGAAGTTGCTGATGAAGTTTTGGCTGACAAACCAAAGGCGGGCGGACTTGTGGCAAATATTTATTATTTCGGTTCAAACAATTTGGAAAAAGCCGACTATTCAAAAGGCGTTTTGGAAAGATTTACCCGCCGCGCTCCCGTTGATTGGATTCCGCAAATTGGCGATAAAAAACAATTTCCCGGCGGCACTGCTCATGTCAGCACGATAACCGACCCGCGCAAAGTTAAATTTTTCGGCAACCCGCATTTTGCAAAATATTTTGAAGGATTCTACGCGGTTAATTCCAACGGCGGCGAAGTTCCACTTTTTTATAATAACCCGCCGATTGTTGACAAAATTGTTATGAATCATTACTCTGTAAAATCGCAGGAAGAATATCTTATAAAAATTTCTCGCGGCACGGCGGATAACGTCAGAAATATTTACAATCTCAAAAAATTTGAGGAAGACGATCATAACGAAGTTTTTGACGACGGCATTTTAAAATATATTGCCACGCGCAAAAAAATTAAAGTTGAGCCTGAAGACGTCAAGGCGAAAAATCAGCGCGTTTTCAATGCAATTCTTAGAATTTTAGCCCCTACTTTCGGCAAAAATCTTTCAAAAAATATTTTTCAAGGCAAAATGGAAATATTCTTGACTTGCCGCAGAGTGGCAACTTATCTGCGCGAAAATGCTTTTAACGAGACTGCCGGAAAATTTTTTGAAGAAATATCGCTTGAAGCAATTAATTCAACAATATTAAAAACAACGTTGACAACCGCAGAATTAAGACTGCTGATTTTTGAACTGCCAAATATTTTGCAGTCAGATTATCCCGCAGTTGAAAATATCCGCCAATCTTGCCTGAAAATAATTCCAAAATTAATGGACACTTTCAGACGCCCGACAGTTCCGAATTGGAACGAATTTATAAAACTGAAATATATTTTGGAAATGTTGCAGTCATTTGCACCAAAAAATCAGAAATAATTCATAAAAATCTTTACAAATTCCACGCTTGCTGATATAAATATTTCTGTAAAAATTAAGGAGATGATGAAATGGACAAAAAAAATGTGGAGCATAATTCACAAAATATTTATTACCGCTCTACAGTCGGTGCAATTGAGGCAGGAAGTCAACTTCGTCTCGGTATTCGCATCAACACTGATGAAACTGTTAAACAGGTTTTACTTCACACGTGGTCTGACGGTTCCGGCGAAAAATGGACTAACCTTTCAACCCGTGACGACGCAAAGGCTAAAGAACAATTTTACTCAATCGAAATTACAATGCCTGAAAAAGGTTGCCTTGTCTGGTACTATTTCATAATTGTAACTTCTGACAGAACGTATTATTACGGCAATAATCACGAACAACTCGGCGGCATCGGCGAACTTTATTTTGACTACGCGCCCCCCGCGTTTCAAATTACCGTTTATCAAAAGGGCACAAAGACTCCCGATTGGTTCAAACATTCGGTAATGTATCAAATTTTCCCTGACAGATTTTATCGCGCAGGAAATGAAATTATCGAAAAGCGCGGCGCGGTTTATCATGCAAGTTGGAAAGATGATCCCTGCTACTACAAGGACGTTGATACAAATGAAATTGTTGCTTATGATTTTTACGGCGGCAACCTGCGCGGCGTCGAAGAAAAACTTGACTACTTGAAAGAGTTGGGAATTTACACAATTTATTTTAATCCCGTCTTTGAATCAGAAAGTAACCACCATTACGACACGGGCAATTATCATAAAATTGACCCTATACTCGGCACAAACGAAGATTTCAGACATTTGATAGACGTTGCGAAATCTAAAGGAATTGCGATAATTATTGACGGCGTTTTCAGCCACACCGGCAGCAACAGTATTTATTTCAATCGCAACGGGCAATATGATTCTGTCGGCGCGTTTCAATCCAAAGATTCGCCCTATTTTGAATGGTACAGTTTCAGAAATTATCCTACTGATTATGAAAGTTGGTGGAATTTCCCGACTTTGCCGAATGTCAGAGAAATTACGCCGTCTTACATGGATTTCATAATTCGTGACAATGACAGCGTTTTGAAACATTGGATGCGCGAAGGGATTTCCGGCTGGCGTCTTGATGTTATTGATGAATTGCCCGCCGAATTTTCGCAGTTGTTCTTTGCAGAATTGAAAAAGGCTAATCCCGATGCAGTGATGATTGGCGAAGTTTGGGAGGACGCCTCAAATAAAATTGCGTATGGCGTACAGCGTCAATATTTGTGCGGCTATGAAATGGATTCTGCCATGAATTATCCGTGGCGGGAACATTTATTTAATTTCATTTTGGGACACATTGACGGCGCAACTTGTATGAGAAGAATGGAAAGTCTGCGCGAAAATTATCCAAAAGAAAATTTCTATGTCATGATGAATTTAATTTCAAGCCATGACATTATGCGCCCCGTTACAATTTTTGGCGAAGCTCCTTATTATGACAAAATGCCGGCAGTTGAACAGGCGAAATTTAAACTTGATGAAAAGCATGAAAAACTCGGTAAAGCGCGTTTGAAAATGGCGGCGTTGTGGCAAATGACTTATCCCGGCGTCCCGTGCATTTATTACGGCGATGAAATTGGTATGCAAGGTTTCAAAGATCCGACTAACCGCCGCCCTTACGATTGGGAAAACGGCGATAAAGATTTGCTTGAAACTTACAAAAAATATATCAACATTCGCAATAAAAATGTAGTTTTGCAGACTGGCGAATTTTTGCCGTTGCCGTGTTACGAAGATATTTTTGCTTATGCAAGAGTAATTCGCAACGGGCGTGATGTATTCGACCAAGAGGCGAAAAACGATG
Organism: uncultured Selenomonadaceae bacterium; assembly: GCA_905234045.1. Taxonomy (GTDB): domain Bacteria; phylum Bacillota; class Negativicutes; order Selenomonadales; family Selenomonadaceae; genus Quinella. The sequence goes on from CAJOGS010000017.1 coordinate 13,995, forward strand.
CGTATTTAGTGGCGTTTAACCGTTCTACTGAAGAGGCAAAAGACGTTTCTTTTGATGTCAGCGATTTTGCAGGCGGCGTATTTGTTGACGCCTTTGAACCGGCGAATGTTCAAAAACATTATCCCGTAACACGCGGCAGAGTTTCATTTACACTTCAACCGCTTGAAGGCGTTTTATTGCACCACGTGCCGCAAAAGAAAAATTATGATCGGCGCGCAGGAATTTTATTGCATCCTACAAGTTTGCCTTCAAAATTCGGTATCGGCGATTTAGGCAAAGAGGCTTTTGAATTTATCGACTACTTGAAAGCGGCGGGACAAAGTATTTGGCAAATTTT
>CAJOGS010000018.1 GCA_905234045.1 uncultured Selenomonadaceae bacterium
GAAAGCGTCTTTCTTTTTGGTACTTGCAAAGGCGACGAGTAGGAGCGTTTGCTCTTTGACGCAACAAAGAAAAAGTACGTTCAATAAGAAAAGAATTAAAAAAAACAATTTATTCAACAGCCCCTAACAACTAGCTACTAAACAGGAGTGATTGAAATGAAAAAATCTTTGAAAAAAATTTTGGCGACTGCATTATGTTTTGGAGTGATTGGAATTATGAATACAACAGCTGACGCGGCGGCGAAAATTCCTGCTGACGCAAGTTTTGATTCGACAAGCACAATTCAAAAAGAAAATTTGAAACTCGGCACGGAATGGGACAAAGTTTTTGCCAAAAGCGAAAAAGTCAATCATCAGAAAGTTACATTTGTAAATCGTTATGGAATAACTTTGGCGGCTGATATGTACACGCCGAAAAATTTTTCAGGCAAAATTCCCGCGCTTGCAGTTTGCGGAGCATTCGGCGCAGTCAAGGAGCAAATTTCCGGCTTTTACGCTCAAACAATGGCTGAACGCGGATTTTTAACAATCGCCTTTGATCCTTCGTATACCGGCGAAAGTGGCGGCTACCCGCGCTTTATGGCGTCGCCTGACATTAACACTGAAGATTTTCAAGCGGCGATTGATTTTCTTTCGACTCAAGAAAACGTTGACGCAGACAAAATCGGTATTATCGGAATTTGCGGCTGGGGCGGTCTTGCACTGAATACGGCGGCGATTGACACGCGCATTAAAGCAACCGTTACAACTACAATGTACGATATGAGCCGCGTTATTGCCAACGGCTATTTCGATAAAGACAAAGACGCCGAAACTTTAAAGCGGGAACGTCAACAAAACAGAATCAATTTGAACAATCAACGCACGGCAGATTATAAAGCCGGAAAATATACTCGCGCAGGCGGCGTTGTCGAAGATCCTTCAGAATTTCCGCAATTCGTCAAAGATTATTACGCTTACTACAAAACTGAACGCGGTTATCATAAACGCTCTTTAAATTCCAACGGCGGCTGGAATACTACAAGCGCACTTTCTTTTATGAATATGCCGCAACTTACCTACACCAACGAAATTGAAAGTGCCGTGCTGATGATTCACGGCGAAAAAGCGCACAGCAGATATTTTTCTGAAGACGCCTTTGAAAATATGACGGGCGTTAAACCTTCGGCTTTTGATACAGTTTCCGGCAACAAAGAACTTTTGATAATTCCAAACGCAAATCATTGCGATTTATACGACGGCGGCGACAAAAATTATATTCCGTTCGATAAAATTGAAAAATTCTTCAAAACAAATTTAAAATAATCTCAAACTTTACAAAAAAAATCTCAGCCAACCGGTTGAGATCTTTTTTATTTTTAAATAGTGGCGAGCTGTTGGTAAAGTGCAACGCCGAAAAAAATAGTTAACGGCGGTCACGGACGACCGCTCTTTCTTTTGTTACTTTCCTTTTCTAAAGAAAAATAATTCTAAATATAAAAATCTCAGTAACAAACGACTTTACCTACACGCCCTAGAAAATTTAAATTATTGGATAATAATCGGATACGGCGAAATTTGTTGCGCCAATCTTGCTCTTTTCGCAGATACTTTGCCACGCGGCGTAACTGAATATGTTTGTTCGGCGGACTTGCCGTCCATCGTGTAATGATTCAATTCAAATTCACAGCCTAACATTCTCATCATTATTTTTTCCCAACTGTCGAGAGGATTTACCACAAAAAATCTTTCGTTCAAAAATGCTGAAATTTTTTTGGTATCTACCTTTGAATTTTTTGAGATAACAACTGAAATTGTGCCGGGAATTCGCATTGTAGCGTTAATATCATCAAATTTTCCCGCGTCTTTATATTCCAACGCCGACATAAAAAGCGTAGTATTCAATTTACTGTAATCGTCAATCAGCATTTCGGCAATTTTACTTTGAGATTTTCCGAGACGCGCAAACATTTGGGAATAGTCTACAAGTACATTTGCAAACTCTTCAATTTTGCCGACAATTTGTTTATTAAAAACTTCGTGCGCTTGCATGTTGGTTTGGTTGAGCATATCCATTCCGACTTTTTTTATTTGGTCTGAAAGTTTTCTTTTCGCTTTACTGTCGTGATCTGTTTTCTTGTCAATAAATAAATTCAAAATGGTATTGCCGATACTGACTGCAAGCACCGTAGCCAAATTTATTCCCGGTACCAACATTAAAAGATTAGGCGCAACGGCGATAAGATATTTTTTTAAAGTGTCTTCGTCTTTAATTTGAATATTTGTTGCCGTTTTGCTGTCGAAAGAATACCTTAATTCCTGCGCCAATTCTTCGCTGAATTTTTTTAAACCGTCTTTATATTCAGCCGAAAATTCTTCAAGAAGTTTCTGATAACGTTCATTGTAGCCGAGACTGTTTAAAAATTTGGTACAACTATCATTAATATTTTTCGCATTATAATTTTCTTCAACGAATTTTGGAATTTCCATAGCGAGTTTTTCAGAAAGTTCATTAAAAGTGTCAAGCAATTTTTTTTGTGAACTGTCCCAAAATTTTTGACGCCACGCCAAAATTTCTTTAGATTTTACAGAAATAATTTTAGATTCTTTGAGCGAATTTGCTCCGTGTTCAAAAAGTTTCAGCAAAATACTATTCATCGGAACCGCTACGCTGTCCACAAAATTTTTGACTCTTAAAAATCTGCCATCATTTTCAATTTTTTCAAAAATAAAATTTTCCACTTCGTCAAATTTACTTTCAGAATAAAATTCAACGTCATTGCCGCTTGCTTGCGCGTAATAAGCGGCGGCAAGGTGCGTAGGCAAAAATTCTATATCATTCCAATTTTGATGAAATTGTTTTGCAGATTCTTTGAACTGCGTAACAACTGAATCAATAGCGGCTGTGTCTGAAAGAATTTTTTTCAATTCTTTTAAAGCGGCATTGCGCTTTTTAAAATTTAAATCTTTTTTGAAATTGACAATACACAAAATGGGCTTGCCCAAACTTTTCAGTTGCGCCAAACATTGAATTTCCAAAGGTTGCGGCTTTTCATTTGTCAGCAGAAACATTACAAGGTCAGCAGTTTTTGCTATTTCCATTCCGCGTCTATCTTTTTCAGCGTTATCAAAAAAATCAAAGCTCGGTGCGTCGATAATTTTTAAACCATTCCAATAATATGAATTAATATCTGTTGCTGTGTGTTGTCCGATTGAGGAACCGTTACCATTCGTCAAAATTTTTCTGAGCGTGGATTTTCCCGCCATTTTCCGCCCAAATACCGCAATGGAAAAATCTTTTCTCAAGTCGTACAAGAAATCAATATTTTGGCAAATCTCTTCGATATTCCGGTACAAATTTTGAATCTCTTTATCTTGTTTAGAAATTAATTCGGTATGTTGAATATTTTGCAACTGATTTTGTTTTGAATTTGCCAAATTAATTTCGTTTTCCGCGTTTTTTAATGAACGTAAAATTTTTTTGCAGTTTTCTTTGGCAAGTTTATAGCCGTTTTCTGCCGCGTCCTGACATTTAATAAGTTCAGTTTTAATTTTAGAATTTGTCATGAATAACACCTTAGATTAAATTTTTGTTTATTTTTTTACAATTTAGATATTATAATTGCAATTTTCAATTTTGACAAGTATGCTATAATTACTGCAGGAGGTAATATAGATGTCAACAGAAACATTACAATTTCAAGCCGAAACAAAGCGGCTTTTAGACTTAGTTATTAATTCAATCTACACCAACAAAGAAATTTTCCTGCGCGAATTAATTTCAAATGCGTCGGACGCCATTGACAAATTACACTTTGAATCTTTAACGAATCGTGAAATTTTGGAAGGCGAAGACGAATATGAAATTTTTATTTTGCCGGACAAAAATACTAAAACGCTGACAATTTCGGATAACGGAATCGGAATGACACGCGCCGAAGTCATCAGCAACATTGGAACAATCGCCCAATCGGGTACAAAGGCTTTCCTTGAAAAAATTCGTGAAAGTGAAGGCAAAATTGACGAAGAATTAATCGGACAATTTGGCGTAGGATTTTATTCCGCGTTCATTGTTGCCGACAAAGTTGAAATTATTACCCGCAAAGCCGGCGAAAATTCCGCCGTTAAATGGATTTCTGAAGGCGCGGGCGAATATACCATTGAAGACTGCGAAAAAGATTCACGCGGCACAATGATTGTCTTGCATTTGAAAGACGAATTTGTCGGCGGCGAAGAATTTGATTTCACAAATACTTATACGCTTGAAAACCTTATCAAAAAATATTCTGATTACATTCGCTATCCAATCAAGATGAATTTTGAAGTTAAAGGCAAGCCTGAAGACGAGCCGACTATTGAAATTCGTACGGTTAATTCAATGCAACCGCTCTGGACGCGCAATAAATCTGATATTAAATCTGAAGAGTACTACGAATTTTTCAAGCATCAATTCCACGAATGGGAAAATCCAATGGAAATTTTCCACACGAAGGCAGAGGGTACAACCGAATACACCGCGCTTTTATGTGTACCGAAACGCGCCGCACTCAATTTATATTATGCTGATTACGAGGCGGGATTACAACTTTATTCGCGTCATGTTTTTGTAATGGAAAAGTGCAAAGATTTTCTTCCGGATTATCTGCGCTTCATTAAAGGCTTGGTTGATTCTCCTGATTTGCCGTTAAATATTTCTCGTGAACTTTTGCAACAAAGTCGGGAAGTAAAAAAAATCGGTAAGGCGTTGGAGAAAAATATTCTTAAGCAACTTACAAAAATGTTGAATAACGACCGCGCACATTATGAAGAATTTTGGAATGAATACGGCAAATCTTTTAAAATTGGCGTTTATAACAGTGCTTACGATGAAAAAGTTAAAGACGATTTGAAAGACTTGCTTTTATTTGCCACGTCGAAGGACGAAAATTTAACGACGCTTGCCGAATATGTTTCACGTATGCCGGAAAATCAAGCAAAAATTTATTGTGCGATTGGCAAAGACAGAGAAACAATTTCACAAATGCCGCAAATGGAACTTCTGCGCGAACGCGGCATTGAAGTTTTATATTTGCTTGATCCCATTGATGAATTTGCAATTACGGCGTTGAACAAGTACGCAGATAAAGAATTTCAATCTGTCAGCCGTGAAGACTTTGAACTTGACGACGAAGAATCAAAGAAAACTAAATCCGAAGTTGAAGAGCTTGCAAAGTCTCACGAAGAATTATTAAAAGACGTTAAAGAGGTTTTGGGCGCGGAAGTTTCTGAAGTTCGCCTTACTTCGCATTTGAAAAGCGGCGCGGTATGTTTGGCAACCGGCGTTAATGGTCCTTCGCTGAATATGGAAAAAACTTTTTCAGCGATGAACAATCCATTTTTCAAGGCGCAACGTATTTTAGAAATTAATCCTAACCACGTGCTTTTCACAAAGTTAAGCGGCTTGCATGCGCTCGGCAAAGATACTGATGATTTTAAAAATTTCTGTCAACTGCTTTACACTCAGGCTTTATTGATTGAAGGTATTATGCCGGATAATCCTGTTGAACTTGCAAATAAGATTGCTGCCCTTATGGCGAAGTAGGGGCTAGTGGCTAGTGATTAGATGGTTAGATGGTTAGTACTGACAATCTGGCAATCTGAACATCTAAAAAAAGTCTGCCAAATTAAGGCAGGCTTTTTTTATTTCCATTCGATTTTCCAAGTTATATCAGAAACAAATTCGCCGTTGTAAGCCTTAACTTCTTCGCTCCATAATGTAAAAGTCGCCGGATATTTTCCATTAGCAGGAACTACACAACTTTCAGAATCTAAATCAATTCCAAAATCTATGTCGTACATAACTTTTCCTTTTGAATCTTTCAAAGTTCCCAAAAATTTTATCGCCGTAACAGTTGCATCGGTATCGCTGTTGTTTGTAAAAACTCCCTCTATTTCTGCATTGCCGTCATTAAGTGTGACGTTCAAAATTTCAAATGAAACATCGTCGTCTGAATTAGCCTCTGTAATATTTTTTTGAAATCCAAAAATCATCATTGCCATTACCAGCACTGCCGCCAAAAAAATTTTATTATTCATCTTCATATAACCTCTTTCAAATATTTTCACTTTGTTATACGCACAAATTTTAATTTTATGACAAAAAATTTTTTCGACTTTTTGGAAATAAAAAAACCGCTGAAAATAACAGCGGCTTTTTTGTTTAATTAATATTTTTTATCTTTTTACAAGAATCCAATTTGACGCGCCTTTATACGGATCCCACATAACAACTAAAGCACCGTTTTGGGGAGCATTATTTTGAATGGTCATTACTTTTCCTGAAGGAAGTTGACTTTGAATAACGCAAGTTCCGTTTCCGGCGTCAAGAAATCTCCAATAGCAACTTGGCGTTCTGTCATCATGAAAGAGCCACAAACGCGCCCCATTATTCATATCGCCATTTTGAACATTTACAGTAAATCTGCTCCTGTGTATAATCCTGTACCAGCCGCCGCCTACATGTTGCAACATAAAAGTTTGTGCGTCAGTATTATTTCTTTGATACAACCAAAGATGCGTTTGCTCGTAATAGCTGCCATTTTGAACATCAAGCGCAAAATTGCGATTGGTTGCAGAAACTATTGTATAAAAACCTTCTTTAGGCAGGAGTATGTTATTTCCAATTTTTTTAATGTAATCCCTGTCGTAATCTCTATCGTAATCTCTGTCATAGTCTCTGTCGTAATCTCTATGACGTTTTCTGTTATAGTCCCTATCGTAGTCTCGGTCATAGTCTCTATCATAGTCTCTGTCATAATAGTCTCGGTCGTAATCTCTGTCGTACGAAGAACGCGCCTCAACGCTGACACTTTGCAATATAAAAACTGCAAAAACCAGAATAAAAGTTAATGCCGAAAAAATTTTATTCTTAGCGAACATTTTAATCACCCCTTTAAATTTTCAGAAATTTTACAACGTCATAACAGGTTATGTCAAGTAATGACGCCGTTTTTTAATCAAACTTTAATAAATAAAAAAGCCCGCCGAATTTCGACGGGTTAATTTTATTTGCGCCAAAGTTTTACCATCCGCGCTCAATATATCCATTACTTACGCTTGCTCTTACAGGTACATTTCTACCGCTTGAACTTAAACTGAGGTAGTAAGTTGAATTTCCGTCAAGTGTGTAATAGGTACTTTGTCCCGGACTTAAAGGTATTGGATAAGAATTGCCAATTTTAATTGTGACTGAAGAATTTCCGGTATTTGAGAAATCTACTCGAACTGATGAACTGTTGCCAGTAATAATTCTAGCTTGATATTCTGCAGGATTTGCGTATAACAAAGTTGTACTCGCATCTGTCTTCGTTGGAATAAAAATTATTACTGTTGCAATTAATGCAACTGCCAATAAAATTTTATTTCTAATCATTTCTTTAACCTCCTCGAAAAAATTTGAGACATTATAAAAAAAAAAACGGTTTGTCAAGTGCTGACACCATTTTTTCAATAAAAAATCCCCGCCGAAACAGGGAAGAAAATTAAATTCATTTAAAAATTACTTTTCAAGTGAAATTTTTGGAGCGAATGTAAAATTTTTGCCGTCAAAATCAATTTCGACGGTATCGCCCTCTTTAATTTCTGCGGCGATAATTTTTTTGCTGAGTTCAGTTTCGACGGTGTGAGTTAAAAGTCTGCGAAGTGGACGCGCTCCAAAGTTAGGATCGAATCCTTGCGACGCCAACGCCTCAATCGCTTTATCTGTCCATGTCAAATTAATATTCGTCTGCTTTTCAAGGCGGGCGTTCAAATTCTTTAACAAAATTTCGGCAATGGCTTTAACTTGATCTTGCGCCAAAGATTTAAATACAACAATATCATCAATGCGGTTGAGAAATTCGGGACGGAAATAACTTTTCAGCATATCCTTGATAACAGTTTCAGCCTCTTGAAAATCTTTGTTAGTGATGAATCCTATTTTTGCACGTTGTAAAATTTCCTGCGAGCCCAAATTACTTGTCATAATGATAACCGTATTTTTGAAGTTGACGACACGCCCTTTGCCGTCAGTTAATCTGCCGTCGTCCAAAATCTGCAACAGCACATTGAAAACGTCGTGATGCGCCTTTTCAATTTCATCAAGTAAAATGACGCTGTAGGGGCGGCGTCTTACAGCCTCTGTAAGTTGTCCGCCTTCTTCGTAACCGACATAACCGGGAGGCGCGCCGATTAAACGCGCTACAGTGTGCTTTTCCATATATTCCGACATATCAACGCGAATAATACTGCGTTCGTCGTCAAAAAGTGCCTCCGCCAAAGTTTTTGCCAATTCAGTTTTGCCAACGCCTGTAGGTCCCAAAAAGATAAATGAACCGATTGGGCGGTTAGGGTCTTTGATACCTGCGCGCGCGCGCAAAATTGCTTCGCTGACAACTTTAACGGCTTCATCTTGTCCAACTACGCGCTGATGTAAAGTGTCCTCAAGGTGCAAAAGTTTTTCACGTTCGCCTGTCATCATTTTTGTAATTGGAATACCCGTCCAGCGGCTTACAACTTTTGCAATATCTTCTTCGCCGACTTCCTCTTTTAAAAGGCGTTCGCCTTTGGCGTGTTCGGCAATTTCTTTTTCAACATTTTGCAGAGTCTTCATCAAATCCGGAAGTTTGCCGTATTTCAATTCAGAAAGTTTTTGTAAATCGTAAGCGCGTTCAGCCGCCGCCATTTGATTATTAATTTCGTCAATTTCTTTTTTGATTGCACGGACGCGCAAAATTGATTGTTTTTCAGCTTCCCATTTATCGCGCAGGACTTTTTCTTCTGCTTGAAGTTTTGCAATTTCTTCAGTGATAGACTTTAATTTTTCCTTCGACGCGGCGTCAGTTTCTTTTTTGAGTGCTTGCACTTCAATTTCAAATTGCATAATTTTACGGCGCGTTTCATCAATAGGCGCGGGCAGGGATTCAATTTCCGTGCGAAGTTTCGCCGCCGCCTCGTCAACCAAATCTATTGCCTTGTCAGGTAAAAATCTGTCAGAAATATATCTGTCAGAAAGTGTAGCCGCCGCAACAAGTGCCGCATCTCTGATTCTGACGCCGTGATGAACTTCATAGCGTTCTTTCAAGCCGCGCAAAATTGTAATTGTATCTTCAACAGTCGGCTCGCCTACCATTACAGGTTGAAAACGGCGTTCAAGCGCGGTATCTTTTTCGATATATTTTCTGTATTCGTTCAAAGTCGTTGCACCGATACAACGCAATTCGCCACGCGCCATCATTGGCTTTAACAAATTGCCCGCGTCCATTGCGCCTTCAGCTTTGCCCGCGCCTACTACTGTATGAACTTCATCAATAAACAGTAAAATTTGTCCGTCAGATTTCACAATTTCGGCAAGGACGCTTTTTAAACGTTCCTCAAATTCACCTCTGAATTTTGCTCCCGCAATTAACGCGCCCATATCAAGCGCGTACAAAGTTTTATTTTTCAGTGATTCCGGAACATCGCCCGCAACAATTCGCCGCGCCAATCCTTCAACAATCGCCGTCTTACCTACGCCCGGTTCACCAATCAGCACAGGATTATTTTTTGTGCGACGGCTCAAAATTTCAATCGTGCGCCGAATTTCTTCATCACGTCCAATGACGGGATCTAATTTACCTGCGCGCGCCGCTTGTGTTAAATCTCTGCCGAATTTGTCTAAAACTTGATAAACTTCTTCAGGATTTTCACTGGTTACATTTTGCCGACGATTTTTCTTTATTGAATCGTCAATTTTGCTTTTTGTCAATTTAAATTCTTTTGCAATGGCTTGAACTTCTGCGCTGCCGTCTGCAACCAACGCCAACAGTAAATGCTCCGTGCTTATATACATATCCTGCATTGACTTTGAATATTCGTTTGCCTTGCCGATTACCCGCGCCAAATCTACGCCCATTGATAACCTGTCTTGTCCTTTGACTGAAGGTATTTTATTTAATTCCGCCTCCAATCTGACTTTCAGCATCGGTAAATCTGTTTTACATTCGTTAAAAATCGTCAACATTAAGCCTTCCGGCTCTTTCGCCAACGCCAAAAATAAATGCATTGAATTAAATTCCTGATGATATTTCATTGCCGCTAATTGTTGCGCCGCTTGTATTGCTTGTGTTGCCTTCGTTGTAAATTTTTCATTTGCCATGACGGATCATCTCCATTTAATTTTCATTAATTTCTTACAAAACTAATTATATCAATATAAGACAAAAAGTCAATATGTTTTACGGCGGTGGTTAAAAATTTTTTTGACTTTTTAACTAAATCAAGTACAACAGAAAAATTTTTCGACAAAAAAAATAGCCTTGACGATTAGTCAAAGCCGAAAATGTGGTTATAAATTATTTTTTATCTTTCTTGTCTTTAGATTTTTTGTCCTTAGACTTTTTGTCTTTGGACTTTTTATCTTTGGACTTTTTGTCTTTGGATTTTTTATCTTTGGTATCTTGAGGCATTGAAAGATCGGTTGCATCTTTGTAAGTTGAAACAGATTTCAAAAAGTCTTGATAGTCGCTTTTATCTAAGTCAGCTGATAAAAGTTGAATTGAAATGCAGCGACCGCTTTTACTGCGGAAAAAAGCAAGTGCAGTTTGTTGATCTGCAACAGCCGTTATTTCGACTTCGCCTTTGTCGTTGATAACTTGAACTTCTTTACTTGTAACCATTACAACTCCCTTGTTGTCGGGAGTTATATTTTGAAGATTAACAGAGTTGTAAATTTTTTCTTCGCGTTTCTTTTCGAGGAAAGAATCTATAAGGCTTTTTTTACCGGTGTTTAAATCAGGAATTTTCATATTGTCGAAGGCGTCAAGTTCAATTATATAACCGAAAAGAACGTCTATGCCGTCATTGGCAAAAACTAAAAGTTCGCCTTTTTTGTTTGGGTCTTCAAAAGGCTTTACAACAACTGTAGGTTTAGTAGGACAAAGAATTTTAAAGCCGTAAGTTTCGCTGGTATATTCGTACGGTTCAAAAACTTTTTCGACAGCATTTTTATTTTCAGTGTCAGCCGCGTTTTTATCGGCGTTTTCATTTTCGGCGGCAAATGCTGTAGCCGTCAACATTGTTAAAATTAATGTTGCGATTAAAAAAATTTTTTTCATTAAATTTTCAACTCCATAAAAATTATTTTTGTGTCAGATAAATTTGAATCAAGATAAGCGCGGCTTCAACGGCTTTATTTTTAATCTCTGTACGAGTGCCGCAAAATTTGAAACGCTGAATTTTTTCACCGTTTGCGCCGCTTACGCCAATATAAACCGTGCCGACAGGATTTTCAGCAGTTCCGCCGTCGGGTCCTGCAAATCCCGTGACACTTACGCCAATATCTGTATTTAAAATTTGGCGAACATTCGCCGCCATTTCCTTTGCAGTTTGTTCACTTACTGCGCTGAAATTTTTTAAAGTTTCCTCTTTTACGTGAAGGACGGAATTTTTAATTTCGTTTGTGTAAGAAACTACCGCGCCTTTAACATAAGCCGAACTTCCTGCAATGTCAGTTAATTTGCTTGTTAAAAGTCCGCCTGTGCAACTTTCGGCGCAAGCAACAGTTAAATTTTTTTCTGTCAGCAATTCGCCAACTTCTATTTCCATTTTGATTTTGTAAGCCTCCTTTGTAGTTGGATAGTTAGATAGTGCGATAGTTGGATAGTTAATTACTACAAAACTACCGCACTACAAAACTATAACACTATATTTTTTCAGCGGCTAAATCGTAAACAAAGCCGTCAAGAATTTTCACGCGCACAATATCGCCCGCCATACTTTTATGGTCGTTTTCAATATAAATTTGCCCGTCAACTTCAGGTGCCTCACGATAAGAACGCCCTGCAACAACTTCTTCAACTTCGGCGTCTCTGCCTTCAATCAGTACCTCAAATTCTTTGTCGCGCAGGGATTCATTAACCTCTTGCGAAATTAAACTTTGAATACTCATCAATTCGTGATAGCGTTCCTGTGCAATTTCTTCGGGAACTTGATCAGGCAATTTTGCGGCGGGCGTGTCTTCTTCAGCCGAATATACAAAAATTCCAACTTTGTCGAGTCTTTGATCCTGTAAAAATTTTTTCAGCGTTTCAAATTCTTCGTCAGTTTCGCCGGGAAAACCTACAATAAAAGTTGAACGAATCGAAACGCCGGGAATTTTTGCGCGCAATTTATTTAACAGCGTTTCAATTTGTAAACGAGTATCGGGGCGATGCATACGTTTTAAAACACTGTCGGCGGCGTGTTGCAGAGGTAAATCAACATAGTTGCAAATTTTCGGTTCACTTGCAATCAGTTCAATCAATTCATCAGTGAAACTTTGCGGGTATGAGTACAAAATTCTAATCCAATGAATTTTTTCGACTTTGACAAGTTCCCGCAATAAATCGCAGAGTTTAACTTTGCCGTATAAATCCCGCCCGTAATTCGTGGAATCCTGCGCGATTAAATTTATTTCTTTAACGCCGCTTTCTGCAAGGCGTTCAACTTCAGCTTTTATATCTTCAATAGGACGAGAAATTTGCTTGCCGCGAATCAGCGGAATTGCACAAAACGCGCAACGATGATCGCAACCTTCGGCAATTTTTACATACGCGGTATAATTCGGCGTCGTCAAAATACGCGGCGTCTTTGAATCATAAATAACTTCTTTGTCGCCAATCAAAATAACGCGGTTGCCTTGTAAAACTTCTTGAATCGCCTCAATAATTCTGTCCCAAGATTTTGTACCGACTATTGCATCAATTTCCGGCATTTCGTCCAAAAGTTCCTGCCTGTAACGTTGACCTAGACAACCTGCAACAATCAAGGCGCGGCAGTTGCCGTTAGTTTTGTATTCCGCCAAATTTAAAATCGTCGTTATTGATTCTTCCTTCGCAGATTCAATAAAAGCGCAGGTATTCACAATTAAAATTTCTGCGTCGGCAGGATTCGGCGTTATTTTCAATCCGCGCTGTTGCAGTATTCCAAGCATTACTTCAGTATCAACAAGATTTTTTGCACAGCCTAAGCTGATGATTCCAACTTTCAAACTCAAAATATTTCTCTCCCAAAAAATTTAAAATTACTTTCAAATTATACATTTACCGTCGATTTTGTCAAAACTATTTAAAGCGGACTTCTTTAACCCAACGATCCAAAAATTCATAGCATTGTTGTTCCGTGAATTTAGGATTATTTTTAAACAGCACCAAATTTTTACCGGCAAAGGTTTTATAAGCTAAAGTTTGCGGATTAGTTGACAGAAAATAAAAGCCGTTTTTCTGCAAAGAAATTTGAGCGTCGTCGCTTAAAAGCCAATCGGCGAATTTAGCCGCCGCAGGATTTTTAATTGAATCGTTTGTAGAAATTCCAACGCCGGTAATTATACAAGCCGTGCCGTCTTCAGGATAAATTATTTTCAGCGGATAATGATTCTGCATATATCGCAGAGTTTCACTTTCGACGGCAATAGAAATATCAGCTTCGCCCATTCCCGCCTGTCGCACGGGATTAGATAAATATTTTGCATATTGGACAACGCGGGGATGAATACCGCTTAAAATTTCGTAAGTTTTTTCTTCGCCGAAATTGCCAATCATTTGGAACATTAAATTTGATGAAGCATCAGCCGCCAAAAAATCTGTTATTCCAATACGCGCCCGCTTATTTTCAGCCAATTCTTCCCATGTGGCAGGAATATTATTCAATGTTCGCAGATAGTCACGATTTATGCAAAAAATAATCGGGTCATACCAAACGCCAATCCAGCGGTCGTATTCGTCTTTGAAATTATTTTTAACTGCGTCGTTGGTTTCAGAAATGTAAGGCGTCAATAAATTTAAATCTGCCGCCGTGCTTAAAGTTTTACTGTCAGTCAGAATAAAATCGGCAGTTTTTACAACAGTAGGATCTGAAACTGAATCGTTGCGTAGACTTTGGATTAATTCTTTCGATGAAAGCGGCACGAAATTTATTTTGACATTTTTTTCGCGTTCGTAAGTTTCGGACAAAATTGTTAAAGTTTCCGGCGGCAAAGTCGTATATGCAAGAAGTTCTTTTGAAGGTACGCCGAAGATTTTTTTATCTGCGTCAACAGGAAAAGCCGCGCCCGCCACTGCTGCAAGTATCAACATAAATCCTACCAAAAGTAAAATCGTATAACGTCGCATTGCCATTTCCTCCAAAAAAATTTTTTTGTTATTATAAACAAATTCTATTGCCTTTACAATGTTTTTTCAGATTAAAATTTTTATCAAAAATTATATAAATTTGTCAGTGATTTTTCTTTCTAAGGCGTGTTGAATAATTATGTTTAAATTTTTTTATATTTAGATTTACTTNNNGCAGTAAAGCGTGCTCTTTAGTTGAAAAGTAACAAAAGAAAAGGCGTTTTAGCGGCGTATTCGCACGCCGCCCGCGCCGCGCGTCCTGCGCGGCATCTTGGTACTTCGTACTTAGTCAGCAAAATTTTTTTCGTTAATCAGTAGCAATAGTTGTTAAAATAATTAACTCTATTAATTTTTCAACACGCCTTAGGGGGTGTTGGTAAATTCTTATTTTAAGATTATTTTTTATATATTAAATGTACTTTTTCTTTGTCTTGACAAAATTACTCGTCGCATTTGCAAGAAAGACGCTTTTTGCGGTGCTGTTTTTTCGTTCTCATCGAACAAAAATTAATTCGTCAGCATTTTCAATCAATTTTTCAACACTCCCTAGCAAAGAAAAAGTACGTTCAATATTAAAAGAATTTAAAAAAAACGATTTATTCAACAGACACTAAGAATTTTTTTATTTTGCAACAAAAAAATTAACGCGGTTTTAATTTTAGTGATATAATATTTGCATGTTAAAAAACTAATAGGAGGTACTGACAATGAAAATAAAATTTAATTTACTTGGACTTTTGATAGCGGCATTGGTCATTTGTACAAGTTTTCAAGTTGAGGCGTCACCGAACTGGAACACTCAAACAATTACAGTAGTTGGAACAGGCGTACCGCCTGCCGGAACTTACGCCGCGCAATCAAGAATTATGGCAAGACGCGCCGCACAAGCCGACGCCTATCGCCAACTTGCAGAAATTGTAAAAGGCGTTCAAGTTGACGCAAATACAACTGTTGAAATGGCAATGGTAAAATCTGATACTGTAAATTTGAACGTCAATGCTATTATCAAAGGTGCAAAAATTGTTTCTGAAAATTTCACAAGTGACGGCGCAGTTGAAGTTACAATGGAATTGCCGATGTTTGGCGCAAGCGGCGGACTTGCTGAGGCGGTTTTAGAGCGTCCTGCATACGTTGAACCTTTTCCTGAACCTGCAACCCAACAAGTTACAACCAATATCACTGTGAATGTTACAGGCGGCTACACGGGGCTTGTAATTGACTGCAGAGGGCTTCGCCTTAATCCTGTTATGAGTCCTGTTATCAAAAATGCTCGCGGACAAAAAATTTACGGTCATCAAAATTTGGACTACGATAAAGTTATTGAATATGGAATGGCAACCTATGCTGATAATATGAGTCAGGCTTTTCGCGCAGGTTCAAATCCGCTGATTATCAAGGCGATTGATACCGAAGACTTCAATGCAAATCCTGTTGTCAGCATGGAAGATGCAAAACTTATTTTGAGCGAAAACAAAGTTTCAAGATTCCTCGAAGATACTGCCGTTGTTTTCCTCTACTAAAATTTTTTCTATATTAAAAAGGTCCCGCTATTTTAGCGGGATTTTTTTTGTTCTTACGATAAAGCAAATTAAAAACGAAACAGAATCGCCAAGTGAACGCGGTGAAGTTTACGGTTCAACCGCGCCTACTGCCCGTACTCCTTTGCGTTTTCAGAGTATGAGAGATGACGATTCTGTTTCAAACGAAAATATATCACAAAATGATAAAGACGACAATACAACAAAAAATTGAAGTCTAGGTGCTGTTGGTAAAATTATCTAAAAACATAAGCAATTCCAATAAGTTTGAATGTTGTTAACTCTTCGATTTAAAAATTTTTTTATTAAAATGTACTTTCTTTTTGCATCGCGAAAAAGAAAGTACCAAAGAAAACGCTAGCCGCGCAAGTGCGGTTACATCACGTGACCTTGCGTGGCTTGCGTAGCAAGGCATGCTCATAAGCGGCGGCAATGTGAGCCGTCATCCTTGACGGCAACTTAGTTTTCCGTTCTCAGTCTGTTTTTTTTGACTTTACCAAAAACCCCTAGGGCGTGTTGGTAAACTCCTAAAATAAAAAAACATAAGCACAAACTTTTGGTAAAATAAAGTTGAAACCTAAACCGAAAGGATATGCTTATGTCAA
>CAJOGS010000019.1:0-14277 GCA_905234045.1 uncultured Selenomonadaceae bacterium
TCCAAGCAGCTCAATCAATGCTTGCACAAGCTAACCAAAATTCCAGTGCAGTTTTGAGTCTTCTCCGGTAATTGAAAATTTTTACCTGATACGGTAGTAGAAAATAAAAGGCGTCCGCGTTTATCGCGGCGTCTTTTATTTTTTTATACCTTGCAAAAAAAATTTTTAAATTTCGATAGTATTCGTTATAAAAATTTTGTCTAGGGCGTGTTGAATATTTCAAAAATCCGCAAAGTGCGGCAGTATAGGGGCTAAGGACTAGGGACTAGGGGCAGCTTTGCGGATTCGTTACCGTCCTTTCTTTTGTTACTTGCAAGGCGAAGATTAGGAGCGTTGCTCCTTTGGACGCGCAAAGAAAAAGTACATTTAAAAATAAAAATTACAAAAACATTGAATTATTCAACAGCCCCTAGTTGTTAGTTGGATAGTGTGATAGTTTCTACTACCGCACTATAACACTATCAAAATAACCAACTATCCCACTACTTTGACGAGCAAAGAAAAATAAGTTTAATATAAAAAAAATAAAAAAAAAGAGTTTACCAACAGAGCCTAATCAAAAAAATTTTCACAATGATAAAAAAAGTGATATAATTAATTTGTAAAGGAGGATTTTTATTGTGGAAAAAATTATCACGAAAGACGGCAGTATAGCAGAAGTTGAAGGCAAGGAGGCGTTGTATTCACTTCGCCACACTGCATCACATATTATGGCGCAAGCGATTAAACATTTGTACGGCGGCGCAGACGGTAAAGCAGTTCAGTTAGCGATAGGTCCTGCGATTGATACCGGCTTTTATTATGATATTGATATGGAGCGCAAACTTACCGACGAAGATTTAGCTGACATTGAAGCCGAAATGAAAAAAATCGTTAAGCAAAATTTGAAGTTGGAACGCAGTGTTTTAAGCCGTGAAGACGCGCTGAAAAAATTCAAAGACGAAGGCGAAATTTACAAAGTCGAATTGATAACAGATTTGCCTGAAGACGCTACAATTTCTTTGTTTACTCAAGGCGATTTTACCGACCTTTGCGCGGGTCCGCACGTCGAATCAACCGGCAGAGTTAAAGCATTTAAATTAATGTCATTGGCGGGCGCATATTGGCGCGGCGATGAACATAATAAAATGTTGCAGAGAATTTACGGCACTGCTTTTTTCAGCAAGGACGAATTGAAAGAATATTTGACAATGTTGGAAGAGGCGGCGCGCCGTGATCATAGAAAACTCGGCAAAGAATTAGATTTATTCAGTTTGCATGATGAAGGTCCAGGTTTTCCGTTCTTCCATCCAAACGGCATGATTATTCAAAATGAATTGATAAATTATTGGCGTGAAGTTCACCGCCGCTATGGTTATCAAGAAATTAAAACGCCTATTATTTTAAATCGCAAACTTTGGGAAACTTCCGGGCATTGGGATCACTACAAAGAAAATATGTACTTCACGAAAATTGACGAGGAAGACTACGCGGTTAAACCGATGAATTGCCCGGGCGGAATGCTGACATATAAAACGCAAATGCACAGTTATAGAGATTTGCCGTTGCGTTTGGGCGAATTGGGACTTGTACACCGTCACGAATTGAGCGGCGCATTACACGGACTTTTCCGCGTTCGCAATTTCACTCAAGATGACGCGCATATTTTTATGACGCCTGAACAAGTTGAGCCGGAAATTCAAAAAACTATTGACTTATTCGACGAAGTTTATAAAACTTTCGGCTTGACATACAAGGCTGAACTTTCGACACGTCCCGAAAATTCAATGGGCAGTGATGAAGTTTGGGAAATGGCGACTTCCGCGCTGAAAAAGGCGTTGGATAATCGCGGCTTGGAATACATTATTAATGAAGGCGACGGCGCATTTTACGGACCAAAGATTGATTTTCATTTGAAGGATTCAATCGGGCGTACGTGGCAATGTGGAACGATTCAGCTTGATATGTTGTTGCCTGAAAAATTTGATTTGACATACACGGGCGAAGACGGCGAAAAGCACCGCCCGATTATGGTTCATCGCGTTGTTTACGGCAGTATTGAGCGTTTCATAGGAATTTTGATTGAAAACTACGCGGGCGCGTTCCCTGTTTGGTTGACGCCTGTACAAATTAAAATTTTGCCAATTACTGACAAACATGCAGATTATGCAAAAAAACTTTACGACAAATTTTTCAGTCTCGGATTCCGCGCAGAAATTGATGACCGAAGCGAAAAAACCGGCAAGAAAATTCGTGACGCGCAAGTTAAAAAAATTCCTTACATGATTGTTATCGGCGATAAGGAAATGGAAACAGGCGTTTTGCCAATTCGCAAATACGGTTCAAAAGACAGCGTTGAAATGAGTACTGATGATTTTATTTCTTACGTACAAAATAAAATTGCGACTCGTGACGCTGAATACTAATCAGATGTTCAGATTGTTAGATGGTTAGATGGTCAGTGTGTCAGTAACTAAGGCATGTTGGTAAAATCTTTTTTACTGATATTTTTTATTTTTAAGATTTACTTTTCTTTGTCCAAGCCACAAAAGCAAATGCTCGTACTCCTCGCATTTGCAAGTAACAAAAGAAAAGGCGTCCAAACCGCCAGAGATTCAGTCCTGAATCATGCGCGGTGAGGCGTGCTCTTTAGTTGCGGCGGCGCACGTCCTTGTGCGCCGTGACCTAAAAATTTGCAAACGTTTCACTAAAATTTTTTACTAACAACTACACACTAACCACTAACCATCTAGTCACCGCTACGGCGGATTTTTTTTTGGAGGGAAAAATTTTGATAATATTGGCATCAGGTTCGCCGCGCAGACAGGAACTTTTAAAAAAACTTTGCAACGATTTTAAAATTGAAGTTTGCAACGCGGCAGAGATTGAAAACGCTGCAACTCCTGCAGAAGTTGCAATAAAAAACGCCACGATTAAAGCAGAAACCGTCGCGCAGAAATTTTTGGGCGATATTGTAATTGGCGCAGATACCATTGTTGTTTTGAATGGGAAAATTTTCGGCAAGCCGCACGGCGAAAAAGGCGCGTTTGAAATGCTGAAAACTCTTTCAGGCAAAAAGCACGAAGTTATAACAGGACTTGCAATTTGCAAGGACGGAAAAACTTTCACGACGTCGGAAGTTACCGAAGTTTATTTTGGCGAAATGACTGACGAAGAAATTAAAACGTACGTGGCGACGGGTGAACCGCTTGATAAATCAGGAAGTTACGCACTGCAAGGCGGCGCGGCTAAATTTATTGAAAAGATTAACGGCGATTGGGCAAATGTTGTAGGCTTACCGTTGCATAGATTAAGAATTTTGGCAAAATCTGTCGGTATTAATTTTTGACATAGGCACAAAATTTATTTTCAAAAAAAGCTCCGCCAATCGTAAAAAACGACGACGCGGCTTTTTTTATTTCGCAAACTTCCGTAACTGTGCGGTCGCTGTGCGTAAGCATAAAAGTAAATTTAATATAAAAAAATTTTCAAAATTGATTACCAACACGCCCTAAAATATTTGCGATACCGCTTTTTTTAGTTGTAACATTTCAACTGTGCGAAAATAATAATTTTTCAAATTTACGGCGTGGCGTCTAAGACGTGCGGTACAAGCGTCATATCAATATCAAAAATAATTCCTCTATGACCTTTGGCAAAAATTTTTATAGTCGATTGAAAAAATGCTGTCAATATATTCAAACGGGAAAAAAATTTGCAAGCGGATTCATTTTTAATTTTATTTCAATAATGGTAAGGTTCATTGCGATTAATTTTAAACGCTCTGTAAATTTGCTCAACCAAAATAAGCCGCGCCATTTGGTGCGTAAAAGTCATTTTTGAAAAACTCAAACGAAAAGCGGCGGCGCGTTTAACTTCGTCGCTCAAGCCGAACGCCCCGCCAATTATAAATGTAATATCGCTGACGCCGTACAAATTTAGGTCAGAAATTTTTTTTGCAAATTGTTCAGAAGTCAGCATTTCGCCCGCCACGTCCAGCACAATTATAAAACTGTCGCGCAGGACATTAGATAAAAGTTTTTGTCCTTCATCTTCGACGGTTTTACATTCGGCAATTTCGCAGACTTCAATTTTTGCAAACGGTTTCAGACGCTTTAAATATTCATTCACGCCGTCAATCAAAAATTTTTCTTTGAGTTTACCAATGGTTACAATTTTAATTTTCATTAATTTTTAGTTTGCGGCATTTCCTGCAAAGTAACTTCAGTTGCCAATTCTTTGCCGTCTCTGTCGAGTGTCAAAATAACTTTGTCGCCGATTTTATGCCCCGCAATATCCATGCGAAGGTCTGCAACCGAATTAACTTCTTTGTCGTTAATCTTCAAGATAATATCGCCGCGTTGAAGTCCGGCATTGCCTGCAGGTGAATTAAGCGCAACTTGGAAAACATAAACGCCTTTATCAATATTCAACTGGTAGCCGTAACGTGCGGCAGTTTGCGGATCAAAAATCGTAACGCCAATATAGGGGCGTGAAACGTAGCCTTTTTCCATAAGTTCCTTTACAACATTTTGAACAATGTTGCTTGGAATTGCAAAGGCGATACCTTCAACTTCAGTTTTTGCAAGTTTCGCACTGTTAATGCCGATAACTTCGCTGTCGTAATTGACAAGTGCGCCGCCGCTGTTGCCGGGACTGATTGCCGCGTCTGTCTGAATCAGATTTAATTTTCTGTCAGCATAATCAATATCAATCGTGCGATTTAACGCACTGACAACGCCGACAGTTATTGTGCCTTGAAATTCCAATCCCATTGGATTACCGATAGCAACTACCGGTTCACCTACCAAAATTTCATCAGAATTTGCAAATTTCGCCTCCGGTAAATTTTTGGCGTCAACTTTTACAACCGCAATGTCTGTTATTTCGTCAGAGCCGACGAGAGTACCGTTGATAGTGTTGCCGTCAGAAAGCGAAACAATAATTTCGCGTGCGCCGTCTATAACGTGATGATTTGTAACAATATAGCCGTCACTGCGGAAAATTACACCGGAACCGACGCCTTCAACTTCAAATTGACGGTTAAACATATCGCGGGCAACAGCCTTGTTTGTAATTCCTACAACCGCAGGACCGACATTTTTGGCAACCTGTACAACAGGCGTATTTCTTGCACTGCTTGCAGAAATTTTCGCCGCGCTTGCCGTCGAAGTGGTTATGGCACTTTCTCCTGTCGTAGTTGGAGTTGCTGATTTATTTTCTTCAACTATTGCGGGCGGATTATCTGTAGAAGGAAGATCTACCGCAACATCGGGACCGCAACCGCCAAATAAAAAAGTTGCCGACGCTACTGCCGTCGAACATATCAATTTTGTAATTTGTTTATGTGTCATTTTTTAAAACCTCCATATTAATTTTACTTTTTTGCAAAAAAAATTACAAGTTTTTTTATAGCTTATTGATAAACTCTTAGAGCGCGTTGGTAAAGTCAAAAATAGTGTTGTAGTGTTATAGTTGGATAGTGTGATATTTTTTACTACCGCACTATAACACTATCTAACTATCTAACTATTCAACTACTTTGACGAGCAAAGAAAAAGTACATTTAATATATAAAAATTTCAGCAAATAAATTACATCAGTAAAAA
This sequence comes from uncultured Selenomonadaceae bacterium, assembly GCA_905234045.1. Taxonomy (GTDB): domain Bacteria; phylum Bacillota; class Negativicutes; order Selenomonadales; family Selenomonadaceae; genus Quinella. The sequence goes on from CAJOGS010000019.1 coordinate 5,589, forward strand.
TATAATTATTCAACACGCCCTGGGACGTGTTTACAAAGTGACAAAGTGTCTGAAATAAGCTAAAATTTAATCGGTGATTAAATTGGAATATGAATTTACAAGTAAGTACAAAAACAGTGGCAAAAGTAGCAGATACCGGCGAAATTTGTATTGACTGCACTTTTGTAAGAAAGGCTGTAAAACTACCAAATTTCTTTTAACTACCGACAAATTTTGAAGACCGATAAGAATAAATTTATCAGCTATAAATGACAGCGTAATTTTTGAAAAGTTGAATGCAAATGTGGCTATTATTTGTATTCCGACTAAATCTAATATGAAGTTGAAAGATAACAGGCTCATTGCCACTCGTTACTACAGTTTGGATTGTTTGTTCTTATCGTTCGTTTATTTTTCGTCTATACTTTTTTGGATTCTTTAGTTTGTAAACATATCCTTCCAACTAAAAACTACACCGTCCGCACTTTGCAGATTTTGAATTTTTCAAAACGTCCTATGGCGTGTTGAAAAAATAAAATTTTACTGATTAAATTTAGTTACTGATATTTTTTTATTTAAATGTACATTCTTTTTTCCGAAGCAAAAAAAGTACTAAAAAGCCGCGCAAGTACAAAAGAAAAAGTGCTTTTGGGAATCCGCAAAGCTGCCCCTAGTCCTTAGCCACTAGCCCTTATACATCCGCACTTTGCAGATTTAAAAAAATTTGTGGATTTTGGAATTTTTCAACATGCCCTAGCTATTTTATTTAGTACGCACTAAAAAACTTGCCGCGCTATTTTTTTTGTGGTAGACTTTCAAAGTTAATTTTATTGGAGGTAATAACGTGGAAGAAAAAAAATTTGAAAACCAATTTGAATTGAGAAATCTTGAGACTGAATCGGAAATTTTTCCGAACGAAGAAATAGAAATTCATTCTGACGTTGCAAGCGCGCAAGTCAGCGCAGTTGAAGGCGAATATGACGCCAACCAAATTCAAATTTTGGAAGGATTGGAAGCCGTGCGCCTTCGTCCCGGTATGTATATCGGCTCAACTTCCGAGCGCGGACTTCATCATTTGGTTTATGAAGTTGTCGATAACTCCATTGATGAGGCGTTGGCGGGTTTTTGTACCGAAATTAACGTGACGATTGAAGAGGATAACTCAATAACCGTTTCAGATAACGGGCGCGGTATTCCTGTCGATATGCACGAGAGCGGCAAGCCGGCGGTTGAAGTTGTTTTGACAGTTTTGCACGCGGGCGGAAAATTCGGCGGCGAAGGTTACAAAGTCAGCGGCGGACTTCACGGCGTCGGCGTTTCTGTCGTCAATGCACTTTCAAAATCTATGGAAGTTGAAGTTAAACGCGACGGCAAAATTCATCAGATAGCATTTTCACGCGGCAACACTATTCAACCGTTGCATGTTATCGGCGAGGCTGAAACTACAGGTACAACCGTTCACTTTGTGCCGGACGATGAAATTTTTACCGTGACAACTTACAATTACGACACGTTGAAATATCGCCTGCGCGAATTGGCATTTTTGAACAGCGGAATAACAATCACTTTGACAGATAAACGCCCTGAAGGAAGAAATCACGTTTTCCATTTTGAGGGCGGAATCAGTCAATTTGTCGAATATCTGAACCGCAAAAAAGTTAAAATTAATCCTACGCCAATTTATTTTAACGGCAAACGTGATGACGCGGTTGTTGAAATTGCTCTGCAATACAACGACAGCTACCAAGAAAATCTTTTCAGCTACGTCAACAATATCAACACTGAAGAGGGCGGCACTCATTTAATCGGCTTCAGAAACGCTTTAACCCGCGTTGCAAATGACTTTGCAAGAAAGTTAAACCTGCTGAAAAATGCCGATTCAACTTTGAGCGGCGAAGATATTAGAGAAGGTTTAACCGGCGTTATCAGCGTCAAACTTCATAACCCGCAATTTGAAGGACAGACTAAAACGAAACTCGGCAATGCTGAAGTTCGTTCGCTTGTCAATTCTATCACGAATGAAGGATTAAGCGAATTTTTCGGCGAAAATCCCGCGCTTACAAAACAAATTCTTGAAAAGGCAGTAATGGCGGCGCGGGCACGTGAGGCGGCAAGAAAAGCCCGTGAATTGACGCGCAGAAAAAATGCGCTTGAAGTTTCAAGTTTGCCGGGCAAATTGGCAGACTGTTCAATTAAAGACCCTGACAAAGCAGAAATTTATATTGTTGAGGGCGACAGCGCGGGCGGTTCTGCAAAACAAGGACGCGACAGACGTTTCCAAGCAATTCTTCCATTGCGCGGAAAAATTTTGAACGTCGAAAAGGCGCGCCTTGATAAAATTTTTGCAAATGCCGAAATTCGCACAATGATAACCGCGTTTGGTACAGGTATCAGCGAAGATTTCGATTTGTCAAAACGCCGCTACGACAAAATTATTATTATGACTGATGCTGATGTTGACGGCGCACACATTCGCACTTTGCTTTTAACATTCTTCTACAGATATATGAAGCCGCTGATTGAGCATGGACACGTTTATATTGCACAGCCGCCGCTTTATCAAGTTCGCAAGGGCAAAAGCCATTGGTACACATACAGCGATGACGCGCTTGCAAAAAAACTTGACGAAGTTGGGCGCGACGGCGTAACAGTTCAACGTTATAAAGGTCTCGGCGAAATGAATCCCGAACAACTTTGGGAAACTACAATGGATCCTGCGGCGCGTACAATGTTAAGAGTTGACATTGAAGACGCGGCAGAGGCGGACGAACTTTTTACAATTTTAATGGGCGATCAAGTTGCGCCGCGCCGTCAATTTATTGAAGAAAATGCTTTACTTGTCAAAAATTTGGATATTTGATTTTAAATAGGGATTTTAGGTTAATTTTTTTAATTACAGATTTTTTTCTTATTGAACGTACTTTTTCTTTGTTGCGTCAAAGAGCAAACGCTCCTACTCGTCGCCTTTGCAAGTACCAAAAAGAAAGACGCTTTCTGCGGTGCTGTTTTTTCGTCCGCGAAAAAAACGCACCTGCCTGCAAATGCGAGGAGTACGAGCATTTGCTCGCGCGTCCTGCGCGGCATCTTAGTTTTTCGCTCTCATCGAACAAATTTTTTTCGCTAATCAGCAGTTGCGGAAAATATATAATTTCAGTAATTTACCAACAATCCCTAATTACAGAAGTGAAAAAATGTTAAAAGAAAATAAAATTGCACTTGCCGAAGGATTCCGCGACGGAATACCGATCGGCTTGGGATATTTTGTAGTTTCATTCACGTTGGGAATAATGGCGCGGCACGTCGGTTTAACGCCGTTTCAAGGATTTTTGGCAAGTCTTTTAAATAATGCATCGGCGGGCGAATACGTCGGCTTTGCGCTGATTGCGACACACGCGCCATATATCGAAGTTGCAATTATGACTTTCATAGCCAACGCAAGATATTTATTAATGAGTACGGTTTTAAGTCAGAAATTTTCGCCTAAAACGCCGTTTTATCACAGAATTTTTGTCGGCTTTGATGTAACTGATGAAATTTTTGGAATATCGGTAGCGCGGAAAGGCTGGTTAAATCCTTTTTACAATTATGGCGCAATGTTGACGGCTTTACCCGGCTGGTCAATCGGTACGGCTTTGGGAATTGTGGCAGGAAATATTTTGCCGCCGTCGGCAGTCAGTGCGCTGTCAGTTGCGCTTTATGGAATGTTCATAGCGATAATAATACCCCCTGCGCGAAAAGATAAAATAGTTGCGGCGTGCGTGGCGATAAGTTTTGCAGCAAGTTTTTTGGCAGACAAATTTTTAACGGGAATAGTTTCGGCAGGTACACAGACAATTTTTTTGACGGTAATAATTGCAGGCGGCGCGGCGATTCTTTACCCGCGTAAAGGTGATTGAATTGACACAGGAAATTTACATTTATATTTTGATAATGAGCGCGGTTACATTGGCGATAAGAATTTTGCCGCTTACACTGATTCGCACAGAAATAAAAAATGTCAAAGTGCGGTCGTTCCTGTACTATGTGCCATATGTAACTTTGGCGGTTATGACATTTCCGGCAATACTTCACGCCACGCAGTCAGAAATTTCCGGCTTTTTGGCGTTGATATTTGGAATTGCGGCGGCGTTTTTCGGCGCAAGTTTATTTCAAGTGGCGGTGTTATGTTGCACGGTTGTTTTTGTCAGCGAATTATTTTTGATTTGAGGTAAAATCAATGGATATAGAATATTTATTATTTTTGCAGGGACTGCGCGAAAGTTTGGGCAGTAACTTTGAAACTTTTGTGACACTGATAACAAAAATCCCAACAAGCCCGATTTCTGCGATAATACCGGGAATATTATTTTGGTGTGTCAGTCGGCGCGCAGGTTTATTTTTAATGTTTGTAATGTCATTTGGTCGGCTGATAAATATTTTGATAAAAGATACTGCGTGCGTTTATCGTCCGTGGATTTTAGATCCTGAAATAAATCCGTCGGCAGACGCCTTGAAAAAAGCAAGCAGTTATTCAATGCCGAGCGGACACACGCAATTTACAACGGCGATTTATGGCGGTCTTGCTTATTTTTACAGAAAAAAATTTCCTCTGCTGATAATTCCCTGCGTTTTGATAATTTTAGTTGTTGCATTGTCAAGAAATTTTTTGGGCGTCCATACGCCGCAAGATGTTTTGGTTGCGATTATCGAAACAATGGCGGTAATATTTTTGGCGGACAAACTTTTTGACGCAGTGGAAAAAGATAAAAGCCTTGCCAAAACTGCTTTTATCGCAGGAATAATTTTCTGCGTAGTTTCGACGCTTTATGTAATGCTGAAAAGTTATCCCATAGATTATTTTAACGGCAAAATAATTGTTACCGAGACAGCGGCGCGGCTTGATTCGCTTGACAGCATTGGTTGCGTTGTAGCGTTTTTAGTTGGCGTGGCGTTGGAAAATAAATTTGTAAACTTCAGTACGAATGTTGATTTTGGCGTAAAAGTCCGCCGCGTCATAATTGGCGGAATTGTCGGCGGCGCGGCTATGTTTTTGCTGTTCCTGATAAAATTAACCGGCTTTAAATTTTTCTACGAATTTTGCAAAGGTTTTCTGCCGTTCATTTCAATAATTTTTCTTACGCCGTTTGCATTTAATTATCTGGAGACTAAAACGAAATTCAAATTTAAGAAAATTAGCTTTAAGCAGAATTAGTGGTTAGTGTGTGTTGGTAAAATCTTATTAGTTTAATTTTTTTTTAGTACTTTTTTGCATTGCGAAAAAGCATTCGGGTAGTGGTGTAGCGGGTAGCAGTTAGCTATTGGCTATCAGCTATTGGCTATCAGCTACCCCACTATCACACCACAAAGCGTCCGTGCGCGCACCAACTTTACTGTTCTCAGTCTACTTGTTAAATACTTTACCTACAGCCCCTAGTGCGTGTTGAAAAAATCTAAAATTATGTAACGTTTGTGGGTAACAGGAAACGGCGGTCACGAATGACCGCCGCCATTGATTAGCTAAAGAGCATGCCCGCTAAAGAGCGCGCCTCAAGCCATGCAGGATTGAATCTCTGACGGTTGAAACGTCTTTTTTTTGTACTTGCAAAGGCGACGAGTAATTTTGACAAGACAATGAAAAATTACATTTAAAAAACTTTACAAACAGTCTAAAAGCGAGTTTACCAACAGCCACTAAATATAAAAATCTGCAAATATAAATTAAAAAAAAAGATTTTTTCAACACTCCATAAAAATTACAATTACAATAAAAAAACAGGTTGGAATTTCTCCAACCTGCAAATATTTATTTTAGTTCGCCGCATCAACTTCGGCGTTGCGTTTTTCAAAGAAATTTACAAAGTCAGCAACCGGCATTGGTTTAGCATTTAAAAATCCCTGTCCCAAATAACAACCGAGTTCTATTAAAAGATTTTCCTGCTCAATTGTTTCAATACCTTCGCAAATAACTTTCATTTTTAAAGCGTTGCCAAGTTTAATGACGTTGCCGAGAATTTTCCTCATTCTTACAGACGTATCTGCACCTAACAAAATTGAACGGTCGATTTTCAAAACGTCCATCGGCAAATTACCCAACATTGTATAACTTGAATATCCGGAGCCGAAATCATCGACAGAAATTTTATATCCGAAATCGTGCAGACTCTTTATAATTTCTTCCGCACTCTTCTTGCCGGTCTTTGAATCCAAATCGCCAAAAACAGTTTCTGTAACTTCCAATTCAATTAAACCGCTCGGCAATTTATATTTTTCAATAACGGCTTTCATTTTTTCAAGATAACCTTCTTCAGTCAAATGCAAGCGCGACTGATTAACCGAAATTGGTATAACTTCTTTGCCGGCGTCAAGGCGTTCTCTTTGAAGTTGGCAAGTTTTTTCCAATAAATAATGATCGACCGGAATAACAAAACCGTTTTGTTCAAAAAGCGGAATAAATTTGCCCGGCGGCATAAATCCCATTTCAGGACTAATCCAACGAACAAGGGCTTCTGCGCCGATAATTCGACGAGTGCGAATATCATATTTCGGTTGATACCACGCTTGAAATTCGCCGTCTTTGAGTGCTTGCTCCATGCGACTTTCGATAGTGTGTTGAAGTGTAAGTTGCTCCTCAAGTTTGTTATCGAAAATATTAACATCAGTATTTGAATTTTGGTGGCAAGCCAAAACAGCGCGGTCAATCGCCTGTTGAACATAAATCATTCTGTTGTAACTGCTGATACCTACACGAACGCGCACAACGATTTTTGAATTAACGTCAGCTGTTTCCATAAAGCTGTATTTTTGAATAGCCTCTTCAGCCCATGCTTTAATGCTGTCAATGCTGTCCGCCTTACAGTAACAAATTAAATGTTCAACGTCGATACCTGCCGCCACGAAAATAACCGGCTCATCTTTTTCAAGATTTTTCGCCATTGCCATAAATTGTTTATCTATAATCTTGCGTCCATATTCTTTAGTTACGGTTGCATTACTTGCCATTGAGAAAACTGCAAAGAATGTTTGAACACTCGGGTTATCGCTTTCAAGATTTTCAAATTCAATCGGTACATTGTGTTCAAGCCACGGAACATTTGGCAGATTGTATCTTAAATCTGTATAAGCCATATGTTCAACTAAGTCAACATGTTCCCTCTTCATGCGGTTGCGATATACGAACAATGCCGCTATAGCCGCAACAATCAGCAGAAATACTCCCAAAACTCTGAAGGGATAATGATATAAAATCCATTCAGGCGTAATGTTTACCTCAACTTCTTGATATTTATTGTAAGAATCACGAATCCAATCATGATCAATGTGACCGATGGCCTTATTGAGAATGTGCCAAAGTTTTGGATCTTCATTCTTGTAAACGCCGAAACTTACAGGTTCGGAATAAACCGCTTCAGACGCGGGCGTAAGCATATATGTTCTGGAATTTTCAACTACAGAATTTAAAGAGTTTCTGCGAATGTAGGCAATATCTGCGCGTCCCTCTGCAACTGCAACAAGTGCGGCTTCAGGTGATAACACGCTGACTCTTTTGTCAGGTGAGTAGAGCGGATAAATAAATGCCTCTGTATGAAACATTCCGTCAATACAAGCCACGCGGAGTGTTGAAATATTTTTTTCCAAATCGCCTTCACGTGTTACGGGAACATAATCCATTGACAAATACGACTGCGTAGGTTTCATATTGAAATCTTCAGCCCAACTGTAATCACAAACAGAATCGGCGATAAAATCTACTTCGCCTTTTTTGATTAAATCTGATGCTTCTTCAATCGAATTTGTAGGAACAATTTCAATTTCAATATTCAAATCCTCTGAAACTTTTTTCAGAATATCCGGCACAATGCCGATTAATTCGCCGTTTGAATTGTAATAGGCGTAGGGTTGACGATACAAGAAAATAGCGGTACGGATTTTATTATGTTCGGCAAGGAATTTTTTCTCACTCTTGCTGAGAATAAGAGGGGCTCCTTCAGCATGAATATATTTTTGATTGAGTTTATCTCTGACATTTGCTTGATTTAACAGCATTTGATCCATTGCGACATTCAATCTTTGCCAAAGTTCAGGTTTATTGTTGGTAACCGAAAGGCGGTAACTTTGTCTGTCAAAGAGTGAAAGAACTTTTCCGGGCTCATGAGTTGTCAATTTCGGTATAACATAGCCGTTAATTTCGCCGCGTGTGAAAGCGTCAATCAAATCTGCCAGTTTATGGAATGTTACAGTTTCATAAGTAAAACCTTCAGCTTGTGCAATTCCGGCTAATCCCGGTGTAGGATAATTTGAAGTCAAAACGCCCAATTTCATTGAAGGTTTAACACCGTCATTTGAAACTACAAGCTGCATTGGAAAACGCCCGATAACATGGTCGGTACGTGTGGCATTTGGCAACTGATGATAATCGCCCGGCATACCGGGAGCCGCATCAATATCGCCTGCTGCCATTGCGTCAAGCAAATTTTCCCAAGTATTAAATTCTATGTATTCAAAATCGCAGTGTGCATAATTAGACAAAAATTCCATGTATTCGTAGCCGTAACCGACTTTATGCCCGGGACGATTTTCCTCTACAAATCCCGTATTTTTAACATAACCGATTTTAACGGTTCCGATATGTTTGGTCATTTCGTCTTCAGTCAAAACTTCCGAATTATTTTCGGTGGTTTCAGCTGATTCACGCACTGCATTTTCAGTTGCAGGAGAACTTTCAATGCTTGTA
>CAJOGS010000019.1:14370-17815 GCA_905234045.1 uncultured Selenomonadaceae bacterium
TAATCTAATTAAGTAAATTATGCAACTTTTATTTTTTACAAGCATAATAAATATATATTTTATAAATAAATTTAGTGCGTTTTGGTAAACTAGATTTTAGACTGTTTGTTAAATTTTTTTAATTTTTTAAATGTACTTTTTCTTTGTCTTGTCAAAGCGTACCAAAATAAAGACGCTTTTTTGCTATCATCGAACAAAAAATAATTCGTTAGCAATTTCAATTAATTATTCAACACGCCCTAATAAGAGTTTACCAACAGCCACTAAATAAATTTTGACTGAGACTTTTTTTAAAAGAAAATTAGTAGAAAAAATGCAAGGTTGCATAATTTTTTTAATGTCCAACTACCCCACTACCGCACTACATTAATTTAATTGAAATTAATGCTGTTTTGAATTATACTTTATCAAAAATTCGAGGAGGAAAATTGAGCGTGGGAAAAGTTCGGCTGTTGGACAGCAACACGATAAATAAAATTGCCGCCGGTGAAGTTGTGGAGCGTCCGGCGTCTTGTATCAAGGAACTTGTAGAAAATTCTATTGACGCGGGCGCAAATCATATTGAAGTTGAAATTGTGAATGGCGGTAAAACTTTAATGCGCGTTACTGATGACGGCGGCGGTATGTCAAAAGAAGATTCACTTTTGGCGATTCGTCGCCACGCTACAAGCAAACTTTCAAATGTCCAAGATTTATTGACTATTTCAACGCTCGGCTTTCGCGGTGAGGCTGTTCCGACTATTGCGGCAGTTTCAAAATTTACTTTGCAAACGCGCCGCGCTGATTCTGAACTCGGTACAAAAATTCAGATTGAAGGCGGCAAATTCATTGACAGCCATGAAGTCGGTTGCAAAATCGGCACAACCGTTATTGTTGAGGATTTATTTTTTAATACGCCCGCACGCTTGAAATTTTTAAAGGCAACTTCAACCGAAGCGTCCAAAATTCATGAATATATCGTAAAACTTGCACTCAGTCGCCCCGAAATTTCTTTCAAGTTGATAAATAACAACCGCCCCGCCCTTTCGACGCCCGGCAACGGCAAAATGATTGACGTTATTACCGGCGTTTACGGTACTGAAATTTCAAGTTCGCTGATTGAAATAAATTTTTCCGCCGAAGATTTTCATTTGAGCGGCTATATCGGCAAGCCGAATTTTTTGAAAAATTATCGCACGTGGCAGACTTTCATAATTAACGGGCGAATCGTCAACAATCGCACAATTTCAAAGGCGTTGGAAGAATCCTACCGCGCTTTGATTCCCAAAAGTGGTTTTCCTCTTGCGGCTTTAAAAATCGAAGTGCCGCAAAATTCTATAGATGTCAATGTTCACCCGCAGAAAACCGAATTGAAATTTGAGGACGACAACCAAATTTTTAAATTGGTATATCGCGCAGTGCGTGAGGCAGTTTCCGAGAAAAAATCAAATGCTGAAAATCACGATTTAACAGAAATTGCAACGTCGCCTGAAGTTCCAAAATATGAACCTTTGAATCTTGACGAATATTTCGGAAAAGTTGCCGACAGAAAAAATTTCAACGTCGAAAAAACGCGGGAAATTTTAAATTCCGAAAAAAATTCTGTTGCTGCTGATGAAAATGCTGAAACTGCTGAAAATGTTTTTGTACCGAATTTTGACAAAGTTACACCGCCTGAAGCGTTTGAAGATTTTCAAGCTGCCGAAAATTTTTCTGATAATAACGGCGAGGAAGAAATTATTGAACCGCCGCCGACTGAAAATAAATCTGATATAAAAATTTCAACTGAAAATTCAACTGAAAAAATTGAACCGCCAATTAAAAATCCTGCGCTGAAACTTCAACCGATTGGGCAGGTTAATTTGTGTTATATTGTCGCCCAAAGTGATTCTGATTTGTACATAATCGACCAGCACGCCGCGCACGAACGAATTTTATTTGACAGACTTTGCGGTTACGCCGATAAAATTCCCGCGCAGGGTTTACTGATTCATCGCGTTTTAAAATTCGACGAACGGGAAACTTTGCAAATTGAAAATAATTTGGAGCTTTTCAAAAGTTTAGGCTTTACGCTTGAGCCGAGCGGCGAAAATGAATTTAGAATTACTGAAGTGCCGATTGATGCCGCCGATACTGATCCTGAAATTATGTTGCGTGAAATTATTTCCGGCTTGCCTGAAATTGATACTGACAGCGAAATTGACGACGAACGCCGCGCAGATATTGCCCGCAATATTCGCCAACTGGTTTTGGCTACGACTGCTTGTAAAGCGGCGATTAAAGCAGGGCAGGAATTAAACGCCCGCCAAATGCAAATTTTGCTGAATGATTTGAGCAATACGCCCAACCCTCATACTTGTCCGCACGGCAGACCGACGATTATTAAATTTTCGGCAAAAGATTTATCAAAAATGTTTCATAGGACTTAAAGGCTATGGAGTTTTGAATAATTCAGTTTTAAATTTTTATCTATTGAACGTACTTTTTCTTTGTAGCGTCAAAGAGCAAATCCTCCTATTCGTCGAATTTGCAAGTACAGCAAATGCTCGTACTCCTCGCATTTGCAAGAAAGACGCTCTGCCAGCAAATGCTCTTATTCATCGCATTTGCAAGGTTTTTCGCGTTTGACGAGGTAACAAGTCAGCCATTCAGCCGCGTCCTACCTTTTACACCAAATTTTAATCACCGACAAAAACAGAGACGGGCTGGGGCGCGGGTATACCTAATAAAAGACATTTGCTAAAGGTTAGGAATTTTTAGCTTTCAAAAATTTTAGTTTGATAAGCACGGTTAGCCGCGCCGGTCTTTTCTTTTTCGCAATGCAAAAACAAAGTACATTTAATATAAAAAAATCGTTTCAAATAAAAATTTCTTTCAAGATATAAAAAATTTTTCATCAGTAAAAAAATTAAATAAATAAGTTTTTCAACCCGCTCGAAGGAGAAAATTTAATGCTTGAAATAATAATTGGGCGTACAGGTACCGGCAAAACTTTTCACTGTTTGGAGATTATGAAACAAATTTTAAAAAATTCGCCGCTACAAACGCCGATATTTTATCTGTTGCCGGCTTATCAGACTTATCGCGCAGAATTGGAACTTGTAAAAATTACAGGCGGCGCTGTAAATGCCAGAATGTGCAGTTTTCAGCGTTTCGCCAATCAAATTTTGGAAGAAGTCGGCGGCGCAATAGTTCCGCGTATTTCTGAAATTGGCAAACGCCTTTTGTTGCGAAAAATTTTAATTAATCGCTCAAAAGATTTGCTTTACTACGAACGCGCCGCCAAACAGCGCGGATTTGTGGAAATTTTGGCGAAAGAAATTCAAGATTTCCGCACTTATTCGGTTAATACAAAAAAACTTTTTGAAACAGCCGACACTGTCGAAGATGACGAACTGAAAAATAAAATCCACGATTTGGCGATTTTGTACGAAGATTTCAGAAACGCCCTTGCCGATAAACAGAA
>CAJOGS010000019.1:17870-22892 GCA_905234045.1 uncultured Selenomonadaceae bacterium
GCGCAGAAATTTTTATCGACGGTTTTATTTTCTTCGATCCTCAACAAAGAAAAATCCTGCGCGAAATTTTCAAATACGCCAAAAATGTTCATATCGTGTTGCCGATGGATACGAAAATTGACAGCAGGGAAAATGTCAATGACGTTGGAATTTTTAACCGCTCCTTCCGCACTTTTCAAATTATTAATTCGATTGCCGAAGAAGTCGAAGTTACAGTTAAATACACCAACTGCAACGCGCCAAAACGTTTTCAAGTGCCCGCGCTGAATTTTTTGGAACAAAATTTTTTCAGTCGTATTCCCAAAATTTTTAACGCCGCTACAGATGATTTAAAAATCGTCGAGGCAGTCAACAAACGCGCTGAAGTTGAAGCCGTCGCACAAGATATTTTGAAACTGCTCAAAAAATATTATCGTTGCCGAGAAATTGGAATTATCGCCCGTGACGAAACTTACAGCGATTTAATCAAGCCGATTTTTGAAATTCACAATATCCCGTTTTTTATTGACGGCAAACGCGCCGCCGCTCATCACCCGTTGGCTGAAATGATTCGTTCGGCGTTGGAAATTTTGCGCGGCTGGCGTGCAGAGTCAATTTTTCGCTGTCTTCGTACCGGATTTTTCAATCTTGCTCAAGAAGATATTGACTTGCTTGAAAATTACGTTTTGGAATTTGGATTGCGCGGCGAAAAAATTTGGACGCAGGAAAATAATTGGCATTGGTATCGCCACAGCTTGGACAATGAAAATATTTCTGACTCGGAAAATCAACGCCTTGCAAAAGTTGATGAAATTCGACGCGCCGCAATTCAGCCGCTTATAAAATTTTCTCAATCAGTCAAGAAAAAAAATTCAGCCCGCAATTTAACCGCCGCGCTTTATGAACTGATTGAAAATTTGAACGTCTACGACAAATTAACCGAATGGTCGCAACTCGAAGAATCACGCGGCAATTTGGCAATGTCACGGGAACATTTGAAAATTTGGAACGATATAACAGAACTTTTCGACCAAATTGCAGAATCACTTGATGAAAATTTAATTACGACGCGGGAATTTGAATCAATCGTAAATGAAGGACTTGACGCCCTGCAAATGTCGCTGATTCCGCCCGGCGTCGATGAAGTTACAGTTTCTGATTTCGATCAAAATTCTTTGCAAAATTCACGTGCGATTTACATTTTGGGATTTGATTCAAGCAATTTTCCAAAACGTGTTACGGAAAAAAATTTGCTGTCCGATGCCGACAGGTTGCATTTGAATGATATTGGCGTTGAAATTCCGCGCGGCAGTTCAGATGCAATGCTAGCCGAAAAATTTTTGATTTATCGCAGTTTGGCGGCGGCGAAAAATTATCTGTACATTTCGTACCCGCTGGCAGATTCTGAAGGTAACGCAATGAACGCCGCGCCGATGATTGACAAGTTTAAAAAAATGTTCCCGCAAATTAAATTTGAACTGATTCAGATTGATATTTTGGAAAGTCTCGGCAGTGAAATTGATTTTGTGGCAAGTGAAAAAACTCTTTCGCAAAATTCCGCCCAAAAACTTTACGCGCCGAATAAAAAAATGCGCGGTTCCGTTACAAATGTTGAAAGTTTCAATAAATGCCCGTTCCAATATTTTGCAAAGTACGGCTTGAAACTTAATGAACGCCGCGAATATAAAGTTAAGCCGCCGGATATCGGGAATATTTTGCACAGCGTAATGAGTCAATTTGGCGAACGCTTGAAAAAAGAAAATCGCCGCTGGGCGACGGTTGAGGATAACGAACTTGAAAAAATTGTCACAGAAATTATTGACAATATCACGCCGAATTTGAACAATAAAATTTTGTTGAGTACGAACGCGCTAAAACATCAGCGCGACAGAATTAAAAAAGTTGCGATATTTTCACTGCAACGCCTGATTAAATTCGACGCGGTAAGCAAATTTCACCCGAATTTTTTTGAAGAAAATTTCGGCTCAAAAAATTCTCAAGCGTTGATTTATGACATACAAGGCGTTAAAATGGAGTTGACCGGCACAATTGACCGCGTTGACTTCAACGAAGACGGCAAATATTTTTTGATTATCGACTACAAGACCGGCACGGCGTATTTGAATTTGAATGAAATTCACAGCGGGATAAATATTCAGCTTTTGACTTATTTAATGGTGGCGAAAAATCTGGAAATTGTCGGCGGACGCGCCCCCGCAGGTATGATGTATTACTTTTTAAAATATCCTGTGAAAACCGCCGAAAGTGCGAAATTGGCGGAAGGCGAAGTTAATAAGGCGTTGAAATTTTCCGGCTGGAGTTTGGACGATATGAACGTTATCAAGGAAATTGACGGCTCGGACGGCTTGGAATTTTTAAAATTGCGATTGACGACGAAAGGCGAACTTTACAGCGATTCTAAAAAAAATGTAAAATCAGCCGAAAATTTTGAACTGCTGACAAAATTTGCTGAAGTTAAAATTCAAAAAACCGGCGAAGAAATTTTAACCGGCAATATTGAAGTTAAACCCGTCAAGACGCCGAAAAGTGACGCCTGCAAATATTGCGTTTACGGCGAATTGTGCGGCTTTAAATCTGACAAAATTTCAAACGTCGAAAATTTGGACGATAATAAAATTTTGGAACAAATGAAGGAGGAAATCCAATGAATCAACTTGGAGACCTTGAGAAAATTCTGTCTGCCGCCAAAGAAATTGGCGAAAATTTTCAGAAAGAACTTTCAGAACTGCGCGAAGAAAAAGATTTACTGAAACTTGAAATTGACGAATTGCGCGAAGAAAATAAAATTTTGCGCGAAGAAAATGAAAAAATTTATGTTGAAATGAATAATCTTCGCAACGCAAAAGAAGAAATTCGCACGGCGAATGAGGCTTTTTCAAGCAATATGAATCAGCTTGTAACGCAACTTGAAGAAAATCACAAGAAAACGATGACGCACATTAACGAACTTTTAACCGAAGGACTTCAAAATTTTGTAGTCGATTATATGAAAAAATTCCGCCCCGTTGCGAATGTTCCCGCTGAAGAAAATTCAGAAACTGAAGAACAAATTTTTGACGAGATCACGGACGAAATAAAAATTCAAAGCAAAGACGAACCTGCAGAAAAATATTCTGATGATGAAGTTACCGAAGTTGAAGCAATAAAATATTCCGGCGACGAAATTATAGTTGAAGATGTAAAAATGGCGGTTGCGCCAAATAACGGCTCAAAAAAAAACAAAATGCAATACGCAGCATTTTACGCGGAAGAAGCAGGGGTGGAAAGGGAAGACACCGCTAATAAATCCAAAAACAGATCGTACAGATGAAGGAGCGAATATTATTGAATCTCGGAAAAATTTTAGCCGGAATGGCAGTTGGATTTTTTATGTTTGGAGCGGAAGCCGCGCCAACAGAAATGGTAACATGGACAAGCGAAAATTCCGGCTTAAATCCAGGCTACACCGTTGAACCGCAAGTAAATACCCGCCCCGTGCCTGAAGGCGATTTACTGCCGAATGTCACGGCAACTTCAGCAATAGTTATTGAGGCGTCAACAGGACATATAATTTACGCAAGAAATCCCGACGCGCCAATGTTTCCTGCAAGTACAACAAAGGCTATGACATTGTTAATGGCGTTGGAACGCGGCGGACTTGACGAAATTGTTACAGTCAGTGAAAATGCATGGGGAACTGAAGGCTCAACTCTTTGGCTTGAACCGAATGAAAAAATTCCACTCAATGATTTACTTTATGGAATGATGATGGTTTCTGCAAATGATGCCTCCGTCGCCATTGCTGAACACATTGACGGCAGTGTTGAAAATTTCGCCGCACATATGACGCAACGCGCAAAAGAACTCGGCGCAACCAATACAAATTTTACAAATCCGCACGGCTTGCCGGACGATAACCACTATACAACCGCCCGCGATCTTGCACTTATTACCGCGCAGGGATTGAAAACGCCGGGATTTGAACAGGTTGTTACAACTACAGAGGCTACTTTTCCATGGATTCACGACAAAACGAATAAAACCATTCGCACGGAAAATAAATTTTTGTGGATGTACAACGGCTGTAACGGCGTTAAAACCGGTTACACGCAACGCGCCGGGCGTTGTGTTATCTGCGCCGCAAAACGCAACGGGATTCAATTAATTTCGGTTGTACTTGACGGGCTTTATATGTGGAACGATTCAATCATTTTGCTTGATTACGGCTTTGCAAATATTGAAACCGGAACTTTGGTAAAATCTGACGAAGTTATTAAAACTTTGCCGATTCTTTCAGGTCGAAGAAAATCTATGCCGGTTAAAACTGCAGGTGAAATTATCGTGCCGCTTTTCAAAAATCATGAGGCTTACGAAATTAAATACGATATTCCAGAAGTTTTGAACGCGCCTATTACAAACGGCGAATCAATAGGCAAAGTGCATGTACTTATTGACGGCAGGGAAATTGCATCAACCGACGTTGTTACAACTGCCGATGTGGAACAAAAATCTTTCTTCAGGTTACTGCTGAAACATATTAAAAATTTATTTTCATAAAAAAACGGGCTGCCAAAATGGCAACCCGCTTTTTTAGTTTGCAAGAATTTATTAGGGTCTGTTGGTAAACTCTTTTTTTTTTAGATATTTTTATATTAAATGTACTTTTTCTTTGCTCGTCCAAAGAAAAAGTACCAAAAAGAAAGGACGTACTGCCAGCAAATGCTCCTACTCGTCACATTTGCAAGGTTTTTCGCGTTTGGCGCGGTAAAAATTTCGACCGTTCAGCCGCGTCCTACCTTTTTCATAAATTTTAATCAGAGACAAAAACAGAGACGGGCTTGGGCGCGGGTATTTCTAATAAAAGTAATTTGCTGAAGGTTAGGTAATTCCAACTATCAAAATTTTTAATTTTTAGCAGTTTTGACTTTACCAACAGTCCCTAATCTATTTTATCAATTTTTCGTTTAACTTCAGGATATTCAAAAACATTTCCGACGCCGAAATGTATAACCCACTCCGGTTTTTCGGTAATCGGTATCCAGT
>CAJOGS010000020.1 GCA_905234045.1 uncultured Selenomonadaceae bacterium
CACAGGACGTGCGGCGCAGGCGGCGTGCGAATGAGCGTGAAGCGAATTAACGCCGCAAAAAGCGTCTTTCTTGCAAATGCGAGGAGTACGAGCATTTGCTGTATCTTTTTCTTTGACAAGACAAAGAAAAAGTACGTTCAATATATAAAAAAGTTCAAGAAAAAAATAAAATTTTACTGATGAATTTTTGTTACTGATATTTTTTTAAATGTACTTTCTTTTTTCCGAAGCAAAAGTAGTTGGATAGTGGGGTAGCGGTTAGCTATCAGCTATTGGCTATCGAACTACCACACTACAAACCGTCCGTACTTTGCGGATAAAAAAAAAATTGTGGATTTTGGACTTTTTCAACACGCCCTAGTCAACAAAATTTTTTTCGCTAATCATCAGTAATTCAAATATTTATTCAACAAGAACTATAAAAAAATAAATTTTAAAATAACAAAATGATTCGACACGAAATAAAAATCGAATGGAATTTTTTTGCTTTTAACTTGCGTAATATTGAAAATGAATTTATAATGAAATAAAAAAGGATGTGATGAAAAATTGAGCGTGGCAAGAGAAAAATTAAAAAATGCCAAAAGAATTGTTATCAAAGTCGGCACAAGTACATTAACGCACGGCAACAGCGGCAAATTAAATCTTTATCGAATTGAGCATTTAATCAGAGAAATTGCAGATTTGCATAATGCAGGCAAGGAAATTATTTTTGTAACGTCAGGAGCAATCGCCGCCGGTGTCGGAAAAATGGGACTTTCAAAAAAGCCGGACGATATTCCGCAAAAACAAGCTCTTGCTGCGATTGGGCAAGGGGTTTTAATGCATATTTACGAAAAATTTTTTGCTGAATACGGGTTGACGATAGGACAAATTCTTTTAACGAAAATCAGTACTGATGATGAACACGCCCGCGAAAATGCAAAAAATGCATTAACGGCACTTTTTAAAATGGGCGTTATCCCTGTTATCAATGAAAATGACGTTGTAGCCATTGACGAAATAAAAATTGGCGATAATGATAATTTGTCGGCGATTGTGGCAACGCTGATTGACGCAGAAGTTTTGATAATTTTAACTGATATTGACGGACTTTACAGCGGCAACCCGAAAACTGACAGCACGGCTAAACTGATTCACGAAGTCACGGAAATTAATTCTGATATTGAAGAAATTGCCGGCGGCGCAGGCACTAAACTCGGTACAGGCGGAATGTTGACAAAAATTCAAGCCGCCAAAATTACTACTGAAAACAAAATTGCAATGTTAATTATCAACGGCAAAGAAATTGGAAATTTGCGCCGCGCCCTTAGTGGCGAAGAAATTGGAACGATTTTCTATAGTTGTTAGTGGTTAGTGATTAGAACTAAAACCTATGGCGTGTTGAAAAATCTAGATAAAAATTGTTTTACAAATTGCAAATAAAAAAATTAGCAAGTTGGAATTTCTCAACCCTTAGCAAATTGCTTTCTGTTGGATTACCCGCACCCCAGCCCGTCTCTGTTTTTGCCTGTGATTAAAATCTGTGTAAAAGGTGGGACGCGGCTGGATTGCTGACCTGTTACCTCGCTTAACGCGAAAAACCTTGCAAAGGCGACGAGTAGGAGCGTTTGCTGGCAGGAGCGTCTTTCTTGCAAATGCGAGGAGTACGAGCATTTGCTTTACTTTTCTTTGACAAGACAAAGAAAAGTAAATTTAAAAAATAAAAATCTGTAAAAATAAATATTTGAAAAATGACTTATTCAACACGTCCTAGTACCTAGTACCTGACGTTTCCTCTAAATTAAAAAAAAGGATTGATGATAATGTTGATAAAGGAAGTACTCGAAGAACAAGCAACAAAGGCTAAGGAAGCCGCTTTAAAAATGGCGGGATTGACTACCGAAGTTAAAAACGCCGCCCTTTTCGCAATGGCGGACGCACTCGAAAAACATCAAGACGAAATTTTGAAAGTCAACGCAGAAGAAGTCGAATATTTCAAGGCAAATTCAACGCGCCAACATATGTTGGACAGACTGATTTTAAATCCGCAAAGAATTACAGATATGGCTAACGGCTTGCGCCAAACTGCATTGTTGCCCGATCCCATTGGACACGAAGATTTCAACGTTACACGCCCCAACGGCTTGAAAATTCGCCGTGTGCGTGTACCTTTCGGCGTAGTCGGAATTATCTATGAAGCGCGCCCAAATGTTACGGTTGACGCGGCGGCACTTTGCTTGAAATCCGGCAACGCTTGCATTTTGCGCGGCGGTTCAGAGGCTATCCGCACAAATACAAAACTTACAGAAATTTTAAATGACGCGGCGGTTGCAAGCGGTATTCCCGAACATGCCATTGAATTTATTAAAATTACCGACCGCGATGCTATTGTGGCAATGTGCCGCCTTAGAAGATTGATTGATGTTATCATTCCACGCGGCGGCGCAGGTTTAATTGCCCGCGTTGTGGAGCATAGCATTGTCCCCGTAATTGAAACGGGTACCGGCGTTTGTCATGTTTACGTTGACAAGGCGGCTAATTTGGAAATGGCGGCGAAAGTTGCACTCAGTGCGAAAATTTCCCGTCCGTCCGTCTGCAATTCTATGGAAACTCTCGTAATTCATAAATATATCGCTGAAAATTTCCTGCCGATTATTGCAAAGTCAATGATTGAACATGGCGTAGAATTGCGCGGCGATGATGAATGTTTAAAAATTTGCCCCGATATGAAGGCGGCAACTGCCGACGATTGGAAGACTGAATACAACGACTTGATTTGTAACGTTAAAATCGTTGACAGTTTGGAAGAGGCTATTGAACACATTAACAAATACAACACGCAACATTCAGATTCTATTTTGACTGAAGACGCGGCGGCGGCTGAAAAATTTCAAACGCTTGTTGATTCTGCTTGCGTTTATGTCAACGCCTCCACACGCTTTACTGACGGCTTTGAATTTGGTTTTGGTGCCGAAATCGGTATCAGCACTCAAAAACTTCATGCACGCGGTCCGATGGGCTTGGAAGCTCTTACAACTATGAAATATTTAATTGACGGCAATGGACAAACGCGCTGATAAAATTTCACGGCTAAAATTTATTGACATTGCAAAAGGTATTGGAATTTTGCTGGTAGTTATGGGGCACAGTATACCAGACGCCTCAACTTTCCAAACAATTTCAAATGAAAGTTTTGCATTTGTCCACAAAATTATTTATAGTTTTCATATGCCGTTATTTTTCTTTATCAGCGGCTTTTTGGCAAAAACAATATTTGATTCTTCACAAAAATTACAATTAATCAGAAAAAAAATCAGCCGTCTGCTTGTGCCTTACTTTTTCATCGGTATTTGTTACTTGCCGCTAAAAATTCTTTTGGCGCAATTTGCAAATAAACCGTATGAATTGGGAGAATTTTGGAAAATTTTAATTGGAATAAATCCCGACGGCGAACTCTGGTTTTTGTACGCGCTGTTTCTCGTTTCGGCAGCAGCAATAATTTTTGGCAACAGAATAAACAATTTAGGATTAATTTTTGCGGCAATTCTGGCAGTAATTGATTTACAGACATTTTTTTCGCCGATAAAATTTTTGTGGTTTAATTTCTTCTTTGTATTTGGACTTTATTGCAGAAAAAATTTTCCAAACTTCATAGAGGAAACAAATTCAAAAGCCGCGCTGGCATATTTGGCGGCGTTCGCAGTCGGTAATTATTTCAATTTGTTATTTGTATCGGCGGCAACCGGAATTGTACTTTGTCTGTGGATCTCGTGGAAAATCAGTCAAACAAATTCAACAGCGGTTAAAATTTTTGAAGTACTTGGATTATTTTCAATGGACATTTACATTCTGAGCGATATGATAAAAATTCCCTGCAGAATAGTTTTTTGGAATCATTTTCACCTGTATACGCCGACTTTCTGGATTTGCTTTACCGCGTCTGTAGTCGGTTCGGTGATTTTGAGCAAATTTATTATTCGCAAGAGTAAAATTTTGAGCAAATTTATATTGGGGTTGAAATGATGATTGGATATCTTCGTACTATAAAAAATTATTTAAATACTGCAAAGGGTAAACATGATTTTACTGACTACATGCGCGCAGGATTTATTATTTTGGTTACTACGATGATTTTAAATTTTATTTTGAGACTGGTTTAAAAAAATTAAGGCGGTGCAAGTTATGAAAGTTGGAATAATGGGCGGCACATTCGATCCAATACATTTTGGACATTTGGCAATGGCAGAATCTGCGCGAGAAAATTTTTCGCTGGACGAAATTTTATTTATTCCGTCTGCGCGCCCTCCACACAAAGCGAACAATCAAATAACTCCCGAAGTTCACCGCCTTATGATGACTTTTTTGGCAACGCAATCAAATAAATATTTTCAAGTTTCGCCAATGGAATTTATGCGCGCAGGGCTTTCATATACTTTGGATACTATTGACGCGCTCCACCAAAAATTTGGCAACGATACAGAATTATTTTTTATAATCGGTTCAGATTCAATGCGGGATTTGCCGACGTGGCACAAGGCAAAAGAATTGGTTGAAAAAGTTCACTTTATATCAATAGCGCGCCCGGGCGTCAATGTAAATTTTGAAGAATTGCAAAATTTTTTCGGCGAAGAAGGAATGAAACATATTCATCAAATTGAATCGCCCGCGCTTGAAATTTCCTCTACAGATTTAAGAGAGCGCGTAAAAAAAGGACGTTCAATAAAATATTTTGTGCCTGAGGTTGTCGAAGGATATATTTACAAGGAGCAACTTTATTTTATGTCGGCAGATTCAATGCGCCATGAACTTCAGAAACGCTTGAAAAAGGAACGCTTTGCACATTCAATAGGCGTTGCAAATACCGCCGTTAAACTTGCAAAAAAATTCTGCGTTGACGAACGAAAAGCGTATATCGCAGGACTTCTTCACGATTGCGCCCGCGAATTTGAAAACGAACAATTAAAAGACGAGGCAACCAAGCGCGGAATTGAAATTGGCGAAGTTGAAAATTCAATGCCGTTGCTTTTACATTCATACATTGGCGCAAAAATGATTGAAGAAATTTATGACGTACATGACGCCGAGATTGCACAGGCAATTTACCGCCACACTGTCGGCGCACGGGATATGACGCCACTGGATAAAATTATTTATTTCGCTGACATGATTGAACCTAACAGAAATTATCCCGGCGTTGAAAAACTCCGCGAACTTGCCGAAAAATCTGACGACCTTGACGAAATTATATTAACCGCGTTGAACGAATCAATTATTTTTGTGACGCAAAAAAATTCTTTGGTACACCCGGACACTATAGCCGCAAGAAATTTCCTGCTCTTGCAAAAAGAGAAATTAAAAAAATGAAATTTCTGAGGCGTAAAAAATTTTTCGGTGAAGTAAAATATTATTGCTGAAAAAAGTGAGCAGTATCTGAAATGGCAAATAAAACTCAAACTAACATAGATAATAAACGAAGAGCCATAAGACGCAGGCGAAGAAGACGAATGATGCGTGCAATTTTTATGTGCGTCGTTATGTTTTTAATCGCCACTGCCGTTTTATTCGCAGGTTTGGGCGTTTACAATATTGCCGGTCGCGTTTATAATGAAGTAAAT
The DNA here is from genome assembly GCA_905234045.1 of uncultured Selenomonadaceae bacterium. Lineage (GTDB taxonomy): Bacteria > Bacillota > Negativicutes > Selenomonadales > Selenomonadaceae > Quinella. Next base: position 5,598 of record CAJOGS010000020.1, read on the forward strand.
TCAATGTATGCAGGTTACAATGAACGCCGCGCCGCGCGTACCGGTGAAATTGATCCTAAATTTGACGGCTACACAAATATTTTGGTTTTGGGAATTGACGACGGCGAAAACGGCGGGCGCGAAGCTGATACAATTTTGGTATTAAGTTTTTCAAATGACACCGGAAAATCCAGATTGATTTCAATTCCGCGCAATACTTGGGTTTCTGCAGATTCTTCAGCCGGAAGATTGGGAACTATTTACACATGGGGCGGCGCAAGTCTGATTGTGCGGCACGTTTCCGCCTTGTTGGGCGTTTCAATTCATCAGTACGTTGTAATTGATATGAGTACTTTGGCGGAATTGATTGATATTTTTGGCGGCGTCGATATATACGTTGAAGAAAATATGAATTACGAAGACCATACTTCAGGGCTTGAAATTCATCTGCAACAAGGCTATCAACATTTGAACGGCAAACAGGTATTGGGGTATTTGCGTTATAACAGTGAAAAACTCGGCGATGTCGGCAGAGTTCAACGCCAACAGAAATTTATCAAGGCTTTTTATGCAAGAGTTTTACAACTTGAAACAATAGCGAAACTTCCCGCTATTGCAGATATTTTCAGAAATAAAATTGACACCAGCGCGGAAATTTTTGATTCGGCACATTTGGCGAACGTTTTACGCAGAATGAGCAGCGATTTACCTACTACGGTAATGTTGCCCGGCACTGAGGATTCTCTCGGAACATGGGAGCCGAATTTCAAAGAAATTGACGCTAAAATAAAGGAACTTTTCCCTGTTCAAGATATTGTTAATGAAGAAGAATAGATCGGTAGCAGGTATCATGTAGCAGGTAGCAGGTAGTAGATATTACTTCACTAACCGCTAACAACTAACCGCTAGCCACTAAAAAAGGAGTGATTATTTTGGAGACTATGGAAATCGCAAAAAAAATTTGTAAAGCAGCTTCTGACAAAAAAGCCGGCAATATCGTTATCATGGATATGCGCGAATTGACTTTTTCAACAGATTATTTTGTAATTTGCAGCGCGCCGACGGCAACTCAAGTCCGCGCCATTGCAGATAACGTTGAAGAAGAACTTGAAAAAGCAGAAGTAAATTTCAACCACAAGGAAGGCTATCAAGAAGGCGAATGGATTTTGCTTGATTACGGCGATGTTGTGGTACATATTTTCAAAAACGAAAACCGCGAATATTACGCACTTGAAAAACTTTGGGGAGACGCCAAAATTACAAGCTATGAAGAATAATTTTGAATTAAAACCTATGACGGTTTCCAAATTAAAAGTCGTGCGAATGAATGATTTCGGCGCGTGGCTTGACGCAGGCACGGGCAAAACTGATGATGATATTCTTTTGCACAAACTTCAACAAACTGCAGAAATTAATGTTGGCGATACTGTCGAAGTTTTTCTTTATTTAGACCCGAAAAAAAGATTAACTGCAAGTATGCGCGTTCCAAAAATGAAAATTGGGCAAATTGCGCGGCTGAAAGTTATAAATGTTACTGACGACGGAGCATTTTTGGAAGTTGGAGCCGAACGCGGAATTTTTATGCCGTTCGCCGAAATGATTGGCAAGCCGAAAGTCGGCGATATTGTTTGGGCAAAACTTTACACAGATAAAAGCGGCAGGCTTGCAACTTCAATGAAAGTTTCTGATGAAATTCGGCGGGCGTCGGTAGCGGCTAAAAATGTTAAAATCGGCGACAAAGTTACCGGCGCAATTTACAATGTAACAGAAGCGGGCGCGTTTCTTTTCAGCAACGAAAGATATATTGTTTTTATCGACAAGCAGGAAATTCCGCGCTTTTTGAAAGTCGGCGAAGTTTTGGACGCCCGCGTTACTTTTGTTCGTGAAGACGGCAGACTCGATGCCTCACTGCGCGAAACTAAAGAACTTGCAATTAATTCTGATGCCGAAAAAGTTTTAAAATTTATACAGGAACACGGCGGCGAAATTAATATCCACGATAAAAGCAATCCGGATGAAATTTACAGCACGTTTAAAATCAGTAAGGCGGCTTTCAAGCGTGCCGTTGGACATTTGCTGAAGGAAAGACTTATTGAAAAGATTGACAACGGCTTTAAAGTAGTTGGGTAGTGTGGTAGTTGGGTAGTGTGACAGTAAAAAGCTGTCACACTATCTCACTATCAAACTATTACACTAAAAAGAAGGAGAAATTTTTTTGCTTATAATTGGATTAACCGGCGGAATAGCTTGCGGCAAATCTGCAGTTTCAGGCGTCCTAAAAAAATTTGGTGCAAAGACTTTGGATATTGACACGGTTACACACGAACTTTTGGAACCGAACGGCACACTTTTTGAAGTTTACGTCCAACATTTCGGCAAATATATTTTGTCGTCGGACGGCACACTGAACAAAAAAATTATTGGCGAAATTATTTTCAATCACCCCGATGAAAGACAATGGATAAATTCTGTTGCACACCCGATTTTATTGAACGCCGCAAGGGATTTTCTGGAAAATTGCGCTGATGAAGGCACAGAAATTGCAGTAGTTGAAGTACCGTTACTTTTTGAGGCGGGCTGGGAACATTTATTTGACGAAATTTGGGCGGTAAATGTCGGACGCGCCAAACAAATTTGGCGGCTTGTTCAACGTGACAATTTAACACAACAACAAGCCGTTGCCCGCGTCAATGCTCAAATGCCGCCTGAAGAAATTTGCCGCCGCGCTGATGTTGTCATTAACAATAAAAAAACTATCGGACACACAAAGAAACAGATTTTTGCGGCTCTAAAAGGTCGATTTGTGAGGGGGCGTTCATTTGCCTAAGTTTAAAAAATTTTTTGCACTCATATTTATAATTTGTGTGGCGGCTTATACGGTGATTCATTTTCCGGACGCGCAGAAAAAAATTTTATATCCGTTCCCGTATCGTGAGGAAATTGAACACCACGCCAAAATTTATCAAGTCGATAAATATCTGGCGGTGTCCGTTATGAAAGTCGAAAGTAATTTTTATGAAGACGCCTACTCCTCAAGCGGCGCGGTCGGTTTAATGCAACTTATGCCGGAAACTGCCACATGGATTGCGTCTTGTTTGAATGAAGAGCCGCCAACTTTCGATGAAATGCAAGATTACGAACGAAATATCAAATATGGTATTTGGTATTTGGCGGAACTTGAAGACGAATTTTTTGGCAATGATGTTTTGACATTGGCGGCGTATAACGCGGGGCGCGGCAACGTTCAACATTGGATAGCAGAAAACGGCTGGAGCAAAGATTTTTCAGATGTTGATGCCATTCCTTACGATGAAACGCGAAATTATGTTAAGCGCGTTTTGCAGTGCCGTGAAAAATACGCCGAACTTTACGGCTTGAATTTTTTCGGCTACAGATTGGTTCAAATCAACGAATTGCGATTTGCAAGCCTGAAATTCATTTACTGAAATAAAAATTTCATTGATAATAATGACGGATTTTAAATTTGTCAGGTTTATTCAACAGCACCAAAAATTAAGAAAAAAGGTGAGTTTTTTTGAATTTAATAACGGCAACAGATTTAACTAACGACTTGCGGAAATTGGAAATTGACATTGAAAAATCCGTCAGCGAAGATGAATTTATTCAAGAAATTTGTACGCCATTATTGCGCGGCGGTAAAAGACTCCGCCCTATTTTATTTTTGCTTTGTGCACGTTCAAAAAATTTTTGTTCGCCGGAAAAAGCCTTGCCTCTTGCAACTGCACTTGAATTGATTCACACTGCAAGCCTTGTACATGATGACATTCTGGACAGTGCAAAAAAAAGACGCGGCGTCGAAACTTTAAATTCAAAGTACGGCGCACAAATTGCCGTTTTGGTCGGCGATTATCTTTTTGCTAAAGCGTTTCAACTGGTTGCAGAAAATGATTACGGCAATGAAGTCAGTTTGATTCTTTCAAAACTCGTTAAAAAACTCTGTATCGGCGAAATTATGCAGGACAGAAAATTATTTGTTGTTCCTACTTTGAGCGAATATTACAGGCAAATTGATTTAAAGACGGCGTTTTTTCTTTCGACGTGTTGCAGACTCGGCGGAATTGTTGCACAGCTTGAAAAATCTGACGTGGAAAATTTGGCGAATTACGGCACAAGTTTAGGACTTGCCTTTCAGATTGTGGACGACTTATTAGACTTTTTTGGCGAAGAAAATATTACCGGCAAGGCATTAGGCGGCGATTTAAAAGGCGGCGTTATAACTTTGCCCGTGATTCGTGCATTGCGAATCGGAAAAAATTCTGACACTTTGAAAAAAATCCTCGCACAGGATAAAATTTCAAATGCAGAAGTTTTAACCGCAATAAAAATTATTCGTGAAACTGACGCGGTGGAATATTGCAAAAATCGTGCGGCAAGTCACATTTATTGTGCGCGTTTAGATTTGCCGAACGATATTGATAAATCTGTAAAAAATTCACTGGAGAAAATTGCTGACTTTGTAATTAATCGCAACTGGTAAGGGGGAATATTTATGCCCGCTAAATTTGAAGAAATTAAACCGACAAGCGGCGATGTTCGCATGGTAAAAATAAAAACCATGATTCAAAACGTGGATTTCTACCTTGCAGGACGTTCCGCAGGGCTTTTTATTTTTGGCAACGCCCGTACAAAATTTAAGGCTTACTCCGTGCCGCAATTCAAACGTTACAATAATGATCCTGTTGTTGAGGCGTTGGAAAGTGTATTCAATCCAACTAAGTCAAGCCCGCTTGAAATTATCAACGAACAGGATATGGTGCAATATTTTTTGGATATAAAATACCGTTCCGGCGATAAAAATTCCATTGCCACATTTCAGCGACTGATTTTTTGGTTGCTGTTCAGCGCGGCGGCTAACGATGAAATTTATAATAACGAACTTTCAAATATTGTTGACTTGGCATATTGTTTTGACTTTAACGAAAAAATTTTGCGCGATTGGTGCAAGGCAGTAGCGTATTTTGCGACTAACGGCAAACTTGACAACGAATCACAACTTCAATTTGAAACTGCCACTGCCAAACAATTTTTTACAAAAAAATCTTGAGAAAATGGAGCGTTTGCAAATTTTGTGACGCTCTATTTTTTTGCGCCGATTATAACTTTTTTGAACAATTTAATTTTTAAAGTTGCTGAGATTTTTTTAGTAGGGACTGTTGATAAAATCTTGTGTTTTTTTTATGTACTTAGTTTTAGCATTGCGAAAATAGTAGCTAGTGCGTGTTGAAAAATTCAAAATCCGCAAAGTGCGGACGGTTTGTAGTGTGGTAGTTCGATAGCCAATAGCTGATAGCTAATAGCTAACCGCTACAACACTATCCAACTACTTTTGCTTCGGAAAAAAGAACGTACATTTCAAACATTTAAGTAACAAAAATTCATCAGTAAAATTTGATTTTTTCTTGAAAGTTTTTATCTATTGAACGTACTTTTTCTTTGTCTTGTCAAAGAATACCAAAAAGAAAGACGCTTTTTTCGCTATCATCGAACAAAAAATAATTCGTTAGCAATTTCAATCAATTTTTCAACACGCCCTACCAACTACCAACTAGCCCCTATATTCTGCGGCTAATTTTTTGAAAAGCGGCAACGAACGCTCAATAGTTTCAGTTTTAATGCAATAGGCGGCGCGGAAATAACCTGCACAGCCGAAATCTGCGCCCGGTACCAGTAATAAATCATATTTTTTGGCGCGTTCACAAAAAGCATAATCATCTGCTTCAAGTGCCTTAGGGAACAGATAAAACGCGCCCTGCGGCTTGACACATTCAAATCCCGCGTCGATTAAACCTTCGTACAAAAGTTTTGCATTACGTTCATAAATTGAAATGTCAGACGGTTTACCCGCGCATTTTGCAATAACCAACTGCCAAAGGCTCGGCGCGTTGACGTGCGTTAAAACTCTCGCCGCGCCCGCTACTGCGCCAAAAATTTTTCCAAAATCTGCAACTGAATCAGGAACGACAATATAGCCGATACGTTCGCCGGGCAACGAAAAAGATTTGCTGTAAGAGTAGCAAACTAAAGTATTATCGTAGAAATTCGGCACGTAGGGAACTTCGACGCCGTAAGCAATTTCTCGGTACGGTTCATCAGAAATTATAAAAATTGCGTGTCCAAATTCTTCAGATTTCTTGTTGAGAATCTGCGCGAGCGTTTTAATCGTTTCGACGGAATAAACCGCGCCTGAAGGATTATTCGGCGAATTTATAATGACGGCTTTAACTTTTGGCGTCAACATTTTTTCAAAGGCGTCAAAATCAATCTGCCAATCTTTAGGTTGCGCGGGTACGACGTTCAATTTTGCGCCGACTGATTCAACAAAAACTTTGTATTCGGGAAAATATGGGGCGAAAGTTATAAATTCGTCGCCGTCTTCAGCCAACGCCTTGAAAGAAATTGTAATGGCGGCGGCGGCTCCTGCCGTGATAAAAATATTTTTGCCCGCAAATTTTGTGCCGAAACGTTCATTGATACTTTTCGCCAAAATTTCTCTGACTTGAGGATTACCGGGCGCAACGGTGTAACCGTGAACTGCTGACGGTTCAGAATTTTGCAAAATGTCAATCGCCGCGTTTTTTACAAATTCAGGCGTCGGGACATTCGGGTTGCCCAAACTGAAATCAAAAATATTTTCTTCGCCGACTTCTGCGGCGCGTTTTCTGCCAAATTCAAAAATCGTGCGAATTGTAGATTTTTTCGTTCCCAACTCGTACATTTTCGCTGAAACCATAAAAAAACACCTCCAAAAATTTTAGTTATATTATCACAGCTGAAAAATTTTTTAAAGCAGGATTTATCAACGATTTGTATAAATTTTGTTTGAGGAGGTTTTAACGTGAGAAAAATATTTTTAACTTTTTTGGTTTTTATATTAGCGGCGTCGAACGTTGCAAGCGCGGAGATTTTAAGAGTTTCTGAAATGGACGTTCAAAAATTTGTTCATTCGATAGCGAACACTATTTATACTGATGAATTTCAAAACAAAGTGCCGCTGCTTATGTCAAACGCGGCAAAAATCGAAAATATCGAAATGCCGGAAATTGGATCAACGGCTTGGGCGTGTCAATACGGCTTGAAAACTTCAGCCCAACCTGACGGCGAAATTATATTTTTTACTGACAACGAAGAAAAAGTTTCAGCGGTAAAAATCGTAGGATATTCTGAAAAGTCGGCAGAAAACGCGGGAATTTTTCTTTTTATAGTAATGAAAGCAGTTGGATTGACGCAGACAGACGCCGAATTTTTGGTTAATAATTTGAAAGACGATGAAGTTTTGGCGTCGTCGATGGTTTGGAGCAAAGAAAAAAATTGCTGCTTTTTACTTATGGCGGGGGCGCGTCCGCAATCCGCCGAAGGTTTTCAATTTATGTTAATGGCAAGCGATAAACAAAATTAATTTTGGAGGCGGTACTTATGAAAAAAATTATTTTGACAGTGTTTTTGGGATTAATTTTTATAGCAAATTTCTCTGTGTGTAACGCAACGGAAAATTCAAACCTCTCTACAGAAATTCTCCCTATTGCAAATGATACTTCGGAAAATTTTTTAAAAAAATTTTCTGATCATATGAAATCAACGAGTGATGATCCTTTGCTCTTCACAGGTTTAATTTCAAATTCGAGTAATGCTTCTGCAATGCAACTAAATCTTTTAGGAATAACAAAAAAAACTACTTGCAAATTCTGCCAATATGGTTTGAATTTTGACGATGGATTTAGACCCGCCGGCATAATGTATTTCACAGAAACTCCAGATAACGAAATTTACTTTATAATGCTTGATGCGGCATCTCCAAAACTTACAGAAACAGCGATTGGTCTTTCTTTACTAATACTTTACCAACTTGGAGTGAGTGAAGCGGAATTAAAGCAGGGTTTAAAAGAATTGGCTGAAAAAGGAGATAAACATGAACCTCTAACAGTGGCTATCTGGAGTGAATCTCAAAATCGGTATTTTCATTTGAGGATAAATCAAATTTCTACGGTACAAATTATGGCAACTAACAACGGTAAATATTAAAATCAAATTTTTGGAGGCGGTAAAATGTCAGATTTATTGGAATTAATGCGGTCGCGGCGCAGTGTTCGCCAGTACACCGACGAAACAATTTCAGACGAACAACTGCAAAAAATTTTGAGTGCGGCACTGCTTGCGCCGTCCGGTCATTCAAAATATCCGTGCGAATTTATAATTGTCAAAAATCGTGAAACGCTTGAAAAAATGTCACATTGCCGCGTAAACGTTGCAAAAATGTTGAATCAAGCGGCGGCGGCTGTCGTCGTAATTGCCGACAAAGAAAAATCTGATACGCTTGTTGAAGATTCATCTGTCGCAATGATGAATATGGAATTAATGGCAACGTCGATGGGAATCGGAAATTGCTGGATACAGGTTAGAGCGCGTGACGCTGAAAATAATTCTCCGAGTGAAGATTATCTGCGTACTATTTTAAACTTCCCTGAAAATTTTATGTGTCAGTCGATTTTGTCTTTGGGCGTACCTGCAAAGCCGCCGCGTCAACGTGAATTGGAAAAATTGAACTTCGATAAAATTCACAGCGAAACTTTTTAAAATTTTTTCCCAAACTGAAAAACCCGCCAATATTGGCGGGTTTTTTTATTTCTCAGAAACCGTAAACGGTAAGAGTTACTGCGCAGGTCTGTTATACATGTCGGACACATAAGAGCTTCTGTTGAGTTTCAAAACCGTAAACGGTAAGAGTTACTGCGCAGGCTAAAAAGGAAAAGAGTGCATGGGAAGTAGTGAAAACGGTAGTTTCAAAACCGTAAACGGTAAGAGTTACTGCGCAGGCAAAACAAAAATTGATAATCTTCGTAAATACGGGAATCAGGTTTCAAAACCGTAAACGGTAAGAGTTACTGCGCAGGCAGAAATGAAAATTGAACATGGAGAGGAGCTCGAAAGAGCGTTTCAAAACCGTAAACGGTAAGAGTTACTGCGCAGGTTTAAGAGAAGTCTTGAAATTTATGACTTAGTTTTCAATCAGAGTTTCAAAACCGTAAACGGTAAGAGTTACTGCGCAGGTTGGCGACGATAATTGAAAACTACGGCAAGGTATTAGTCGCTAAAGTTTCAAAACCGTAAACGGTAAGAGTTACTGCGCAGGTGGAGGCGTTGTGCTTTTCAATAGCTTTTCAAATATTGATAAAGTTTCAAAACCGTAAACGGTAAGAGTTACTGCGCAGGTAGAACGCCCTAAAGCTCATTGTGGTGGTGCAGAATTGGCATGGTTTCAAAACCGTAAACGGTAAGAGTTACTGCGCAGGCATTAATTAAAAAGCGGATAGAAAAATCTGGATAGGATGTTGAGTTTCAAAACCGTAAACGGTAAGAGTTACTGCGCAGGTAATACAAAGTATCAGAATCGGTTGTTATGGGATATGCAGTGTTTCAAAACCGTAAACGGTAAGAGTTACTGCGCAGGTACGGTAATAAGTTAGGAAGATCATTTGGTGAAAAGACAATGTTTCAAAACCGTAAACGGTAAGAGTTACTGCGCAGGCCAACCATTATCAGATAAAGAATTTGAATCGGTCAAAGCGTTTCAAAACCGTAAACGGTAAGAGTTACTGCGCAGGTCATAGTTTCAGCAAAGCATTCATGGCATCCGATAAATTTAAGTTTCAAAACCGTAAACGGTAAGAGTTACTGCGCAGGATTATTTAACGTTGTAGTTCCAGTTGTAGCAACAATAGAAGTTTCAAAACCGTAAACGGTAAGAGTTACTGCGCAGGAGCAGACCTTTTAGAGTGCGACGCCTTGCGCCTCTAAACAGGCTTTTGGAAAATGTCTCCAAAATCTCAAAAAAAAATTTTAAAAATCATCACGAAAATTTCAGAAAGTAATCAATCCTCCTTGCAACGACGCCATTTTGGGCTTTTAGAAAATGTTTCGGGAAAATGGCTTACTGCCGTAGTGTCAAAACATTTTCCAATTTAAACTGCAACGTCAAAATTAAATCTGTGCAATTTATATCATATTCAAAAACATTTTGCAACAAAAATTTTGCAATAAAAAACTCACAGACATTTCAGCCCGTGAGTTTAAATTTTATTCGTCGTCAAGTTTTATATTTGTAATGATTCTGCCCAAGCGCGTACCGGAAAAGAAATTCCACGTCCATTTCAAGGCAACTGTAAAGTTTGTATGTGCGCCCGCCAATCTGATTAAATGTACAAACATCCACGCGCACCACGCCAGAAAACCTGTCATTTTTGGACTGTTGACAACGGCTTTACCGCGCCCAATCGTCGCCATTGCGCCTAAATCTTTGTAGACGAATTTTTCAAGATTTGTATCGCCGTTAATCAGTTTCATAATATTTTTGTGAGCAATGACGGCTTGTTGAGTGGCAACCGGCGCAACCGTCGGCAACGGTCTTTGCATATCGCCATGCATAAAAGCTGCGCAGTCTCCAATGGCAAAAACATTTTTATTAACTGCGCCGCGTACCATTAAATCTTCTTCAATCCAAATTCGTCCGTCGCGGGCACATTCGCCGCCGCAATTTTTCATCATATTAACAGCACGGACGCCCGCCGCCCAAATTACAGTCGTTGTCGGAATTTCCGCGCCGCTTTTCAATTTCAAAACGTCGCCGTCATAACCTACAACTTGCGTATTCAGCATAACATTGACGCCTTTTTTGCGAAGTACTCTTACAGTTTCTTCTTGTAAATCCGGCGTCATCATCGGCAAAACTTTATCGGTTGCCTCAATCAGATAAACTTGAACGTCATTCCAATCCAGTTCGTGTATTTCTTTCTTCTGAATTTCAATCAATTCTGTAAGCGCGCCCGCCTCTTCAACGCCGGTAGGACCTCCGCCGACAACTACAAATGTCATGCGCTTTTTGCGATCTTCAGGCGTACGATATGGCTTGCTTGCGCGTTCAAATTCATGCAAAACGTGATTGCGAATGTGCAACGCCTCTTGCAAAGTCTTCATTCCGAAAGAATGTTCTTCAACTTCTTTCATGCCAAAAAAATTAGTTGTGGCACCGGCGGCAAGTATCAAATAATCGTAGGAAATTTCGCCGTGATTCGTCAGCAAAACATTTCTCTTTTGATCGACGCCCTGCGCCTTCGCCATAAATAAATGCACGTTTTTACAATTTCTGAAAAATGAGCGAATAGGATAAGCAATTTCATCTTCCGAAAGTACCGAAGTCGAAACTTGATATAAAAGCGGCTGAAACAAATGAAAATTATGACGGTCAACAAGCGTAATATCTACATTTTCTTTTGCGAAAAGTTTGGCAAGTTTAATCCCGCCGAATCCGCCGCCGACAATTACAATTTTGGGCTTTTCACCGGACATATCTCAGACCTCCAAAAAATTCAAAATTCAAATAAATGCAATTCATAATACCACAGTTTAAGCGAATTGCAAATATTTTTGACGCCACAAAAATTTTGCAGACAGATTTAAAAAAATATCGTAAAATATTGGCATTATGGATAAGAAAATAATTTTTAGTTTATTGGGGAATGTTTTAATTGCATTCAGCGTAACTTTCGCATTGCCGATTTTTTACGCGGCAGTTTTTGCGCGCAATTTTGAATACGCGGTATTTTTCGCAATCGTTGGAATTTGCGTTTTGACAGTCGAAAGGGTTTTAAAAAAATTTGGCAGTGGACACCGCCGCCGCTTGCCGTTGCTCGCCGCCGCAATTTCAATGTTGCTGATTTATCCTGTAGTTGCGATATTTGGATTTTTGCCGTTCGTTTACTTTGGAATTTTGCCGCCGATTGATGCCGCGCTTGAAACAATTTCAGATTTAACTTCATCGGGGATTTCGATTTTGCCGCAAAATTCGCCGTACATTTTCATTTTGTGGCAAAGCGTTTTAATGTGGTTCGGCTCGCTGATTTTTTTGGTAATGCTTGTAACGGTAATGCCGGAAGTCAGCGGCTGTTTCGGTTTAACATTGAGTTTGCACGGCGGACAAAATTTCAGTCCGGTTTTTGGACAAATGCTTGTAATGGCGGAACGAATGATAAAAGTTTATACCGCACTGACAATTTTTAGTTTCGTAATTTTCAAATTTGCGGGTTTAGATTTTTGGGATTCAATTTTAATGGCGATGCGTTGCATTTCAACCGGCGGCGGAAATTTCTTCCCGTCACAAGAAAATATTTTGGTTGAATACGCGGCGGCATTTGTAATGATTCTGGCTTGCGGAAATTTTTTGTTCTATCACAGATTAATTGTGACACTGAAACCGCCGATTTCCAGACGAAGGGGAAAATTTTTTCAGCGCGGAATAATTTATTTCAAAAAAGTTTCAAAAAATTTTGTCCATAACGTAAAACATTTTTTCAGAAATTCCGAAATAAAAGCTATTATTGGAATAATTTTTTTCGGCGTCACCATAATAACTTTCCGTTTGCACCGTCACGGAATTTTTTCCGACAGTGAAGACATTTTAAGGCAAACTTTTTTTCACGTGGCATCATTTTTAAGTACAACCGGAATATATCTTGAAACATTTGAGCAACTGGATAATTTCGACAAATTTTTAATTGTCTTAATGGCGATATTTGGCGGTTGCATTGGTTCTGTAACCGGCGGAATAAAAATAATGCGTGTGATTGTACTGGCAAGAATTTTGAAGGCTGAACTTACAAAAACAATTCATCCGCGTATGGTAACGGCTATAAAAGTCAATCATTTTACCGTGCCGCAAGAAATTATCGGCAGGATTTTGGGATTTTTCTTTTTAGTCTGCATTTCGCTTTTTGTCAGCGCGGCGGGCTTGAGTTTCACGGGATTAGATTTTTCTGAAGCAGTCGGCATGTCCTTCGCCTGTTTAACGAATTTGGGAACATTGCCGGGACTTTGTGAACCTGAAAATTTTTTAGGCTTGCCAATCGCCGGAAAATTTTTCTGTATGTCAATTTTAATCATCGGACGACTTGAAATTTTTGTAATACTGATTGTAATAGCGGGATTAATTTCACGCAGAAATATTAAGGAGTGGTAATTATGACAAAAAAATTTTTCTTGATTCTGACAGCGTTAATTTTAATTATTCCTTGTGTAACTTTCGCAAAAAATAAATCTGTCGAAATTCCGCAGGAAGACCGCTTAAACATTGCGGTTGTAGTAACTGACGCCACAAATTTTACAGAATTGAAAACTGCTGAAATTCTTGCAGATATGGCGATTGTGAAAATTCATGAAAAAAATCTTTTTAATATTGTCGGCGTCGGCAGCGGCGAACTTGTCAATATAAAAACGCTTGAAAATGCCGGCGCGTCTGATGTCGGCGATTTAATTACTTTTCCTACAAAAAATTTAGAATTTGACAACAAAATTTATAAAGATATGGGCGCGGAATATGTCATTTACTGCGAAATTTTGGGTCTGGGCTATTCATCTGAAGACGACAGGAATTTTGGCTTTGGCAACGGTATCGGCGTTGGAATTGGCACGGGCGGAATTTTTGGAATTGGCGTAAACAACGGCGGAATTTTGAGAAAATTTTATTGTACTGCGGTTAGTATGCAAATTATTGAAGTTGAAAGCGGCGCAGTTTTGGCACGTCAAAATTTTATAGGTAAAGCAATAAAACATCACAAGTCGCGCAAAGGTTACGACAATGTAAACGACGAGGCTTATTTAAAATCTTTGAACGACGCGGCGGAAATTATTACAAAGAATACTATCAATTTTGCGGCAAAAAATTTCAAACAGTATGCAAAATTAAGTAGTTAGGTAGTGTTGTAGTGTGGTAGTGGGATAGTTAATTTTTTTATTTTAATTTAAAGAACTTTTTAGGGACTGTTGGTAAAGTAAAAAATGAAACAACTAAAAAAATTAGCAAGTTGGAATTTCTCAACCCTCAGAAAATTGCTTTCTGTTGGACTACCCGCGCCCCAGCCCGTCTCTGTTTTTACCTGTTATTAAAGTTTATGTAAAAGGTGGGACGCGGCTGAACGGCTGACTTGTTACCGCGCCTAACGCGAAAAACCTTGCAAATGTGACGAGTAGGAGCATTTGCTGGCAGAGCTCCTTTCTTTTTGGTACTTTTTCTTTGGACGAGCAAAGAAAAAGTACGTTCAATAAAAGAAAATTTTAGACAAAGAAAAGTAAATTTCAAAATAAAAATATTTACAAATTAAAAGTTTATCCAAATGCCTAAAATAAATTTGAGGATTTTATAAAATGTTAAAAAATTTTCTATTGATAATGTTGCTGACACTTTTTGTGCCTTCGCAAGTTTTCGCACAAAATGAAGACGGCGAAGAAGACTTTGTACTCAAAGACGCACTTGCACAAATTAAAACTACGAAAAAAGAGCCGCCTTTAAGTCTTGAGGCGCGTTTAACCGAGAAAGAAATTATTTTCCGCTACAAAAAATTTTTCGTCGATTACAATTACATTGACAGAGATAAAAATTTGAATTATGTAAATTTGAAAGTCAACAACGAAATTTTTTCAATGCTCGGCAGCGGCATTAATTGGAGTTACGGTTTAACCGGCGTTTCGTGGAAAGACGACGGAAATAATTTTGTTCCCGTGCCGACTTTGGGAATGGATTTATATATTACCGTTCGCCCAAAAATAAAAATTTACACGCAATTTACAGGTATGCCTGTCGGCGGATTAGGTAGGATTTACGACGCTGAAACCGGCGTAAGATATTCGCCGAGTAAATATTTCACAATTACGGCGGGTTATCGCCATTTAAGCGCAAAATTCAATCGCCATAATAATTTCGGCAGTTTCAAAAACAGCGGCTATTTCGTCGGTATTCGCTCAGATTTTTAATTGTCAAAAATTTTTCTGAAAACTACAAGGAAAAATTTAGATTAGTAGCGAATTGTTATTTAATTAGAATACTTTAGAAGTTTTTTGGAAGGAGATAAAAATGCTGAAATTTAGATATTACGGTCATTCCTGCTTTCAGCTTGACGACGGAAATTATAAGCTGTTATTCGATCCTTTTTTGACAGGCAACCCTGCGGCGTCAATTACCTCTAATGAAGTTCAAGCAGATTACGTTTTGATAACGCACGCGCACGGCGACCATATCGGCGACGGTTACGAAATTGTTAAACGCACTGACGCAACCGCCATCGGTATTCCTGAAGTTATGGACATCGGCGACGACGTTAATACAATCGGCATGAACGTTGGCGGAACTTTATATTTGCCGTTCGGCTATGTGCGAATAGTTCCCGCTATTCACAGTTCGGGAATTGCAGGCGGCGTGGCTGTCGGTTACGTTGTCAGTATCGGCGGCAAAATTATTTATTACGCCGGTGATACTTGCCTTTTTAGTGATATGAAACTTATCGGCGAACGCGATAGAATTGATTATGCCATTTTGCCAATCGGCGACCATTACACAATGGGTATCGAAGACGCCGCCCGCGCCGTCGAATTTTTGGGCGCAAAAAATGTTATTCCCGTACATTACAACACATGGTCTTTGATTAAACAAGATCCGAAAGAATTTGAATCGCTGGTTAAAGGTGCAACAGTTTGCATTGTCGATCCCGGCGAATCTTTGAGATTGATTTAAAATTTAATGCGTAACGAAATAAAAGAATTTGATGCCGCGCCTTTCGACTTGACAAAAATTTTAAATTCGGTACAATCATTCAGTTTGCAGGATTCACCGCAAGAAAAAGTTATTGTCATTTTGGGCGCAACTGCAAGCGGCAAGAGTGCACTTGCTTTAAATTTGGCTGAATCTTTGAACACGGAAATTATTTCGGCTGATTCAATGTCAGTGTACAAAAATTTTAATATCGGTACGGCTAAACCGACGGCGCAGGAATTGAAAAAAATTCGGCATTATCTGATTGATATTCTTGAACCAAATGAAAAATTCAGCGTTGCAGAATTTGTAAAACGTGCGTCGGAAATTATCACTGAAATTAATTTGCGCGGAAAAATTCCAATAGTTGTCGGCGGCACGGGACTTTATATTCAAGCCTTAATTGAAGGTTACAAGTTCCACGATAATTCCAAAAGTCAGGAAAAATTTTTCTCAGACACGGGCGAACTTAAATATAACGCGCTGGTTATCGGCTTAACTGCCAATCGCCAAAAACTTTATGAACGAATCAACGAACGTACAAAAAAAATGTTCGCCGCCGGTCTTGTCGAAGAAGTTCAACAACTGTTAAACGCGGGCGTCAGTCCAAATTCTCAAGCAATGCTCGGTATCGGCTATAAAGAAACGGTAGAATTTTTAAACGGCAAGGCGACTTTGGAAGAAACTGTTTCAAAAGTTGCTCAAGCTACCAGAAATTTTGCCAAACGTCAATTAACTTGGTATCGGCGTATGAACTATATAAAATTTTTCAACGTCGAATAAAATTTTTTAAAGGGAGTTTTTTTAATGGCTAACAAACCTATCAACATTCAGGATAATTTTTTAAATCAGGCGCGTAAAGAAAATATCGTCGTCGTGATTCATCTTGTAAACGGTTTCCAACTCAAGGGCTTGGTACGCGGCTTTGATAATTTTACTGTCATTCTTGAATCAATGGGCAAGCAACAAATGATTTACAAGCATGCAATTTCCACAATTACGCCTACCAGAGCGTTCAGCAATTCCGGCAAACCTGCTGAAGCTCCCAAAGAAGAAGAAGTTGCAACTACTGAGGAATAGTAGTGGGATAGTGAGGTAGTGTGGTAGTGGGATAGTAAATTGCTATCGAACTATCCCACTATCCAACTATCGCACTGCCACACTATCGAACTACAATGAACAGAGGCTTTGAGATTCTACAAGGTTACGAGAACAGCGGAATAATTTTGCCGACACGAAAAACGGCATTTAGCGCGGGCTACGATTTACAAGCCGCCGAAAATGTTTTGGTGTCTGACAAAAAAGTTTCGCTCGTGCCTACGGGTCTCAAAGCTTTTATGTTGCCTGATGAAGTTTTAATGATTTATATTCGCTCCAGTTTGGCGGTAAAGTACGGCGTAACTTTGGCAAACGGCGTGGGCGTCATCGACGCGGATTATAAAGATCATATTATTCCTTTCCTATTATAAA
>CAJOGS010000021.1 GCA_905234045.1 uncultured Selenomonadaceae bacterium
ATATTGCATTTAGGTTCGATAAATTAGCTGTTTGCTTTTTGAATTTTGTGTTACTTGCCGCTTCGGTTATTCACTTTTAATTTACCAACAGCCCCTAGACTGCTTTTCTAATTTTTGGCTTCTTATAAATTTTTCTACCAATATCAAATCTTTGATTTTTTAACTCTCACAATGAGTTAACGTAAACAAGATTGATGAAAAATAATTTCAGGAAAAAGAGCTTATAAGGAGAGTGTACAAGTATTTTTTGATGGAGTATGCGGCAGCGGGAACGAAAGAAGATGGTGAATTTTATATTCCTGCTTGTGTAGTAAAACTTATTGCGGAAGTGGCGGAATGTTTGTGCAGTCGATGAAATTTCAGAGGTATAAAAATGGCATTGACTAAATTTAAACTCAACGATTTGGTTGAATTGGTTGACGAAAGAAATTTTGAAAATTTATTTGACATAAATTCAGTTGTCGGCTTGGGAACTCAAAAAGAAATTATAAAGACAAAAGTCGATTTGGACGGAGTCCGCTTGACTTCTTACAAGTTATTTCCGCCAAAAACTTTTGCATATGTTCCGGACACTTCACGGCGTGGAGATAAAATGTATTGGCTTATAACACTGAAGAAGAAATTTTTTAGTGTCGTCAATTTCTGTTGTTTTCAAAATTTCCTGTAAGGATATTTTGATGTCAGATTATCTTTTTATGTATTTCAACCGCCCTGAAATTGATAGATACGCAAGATTTCATTTGTGGGGCAGTGCGCGGGAAAATTTTTCTTTTGCTGAAATGTGCGAAGTAGAAATCCCGATACTTGAAATGAAATATCAAAAATCAATAGTAGAACTCTATGAAGTATTGCAGACGCGCAAAAAAATCTCGGAGCAACTCAAAAATCAGATAAAGAAAATTTGCCCAACTTTAATAAAAGGTTCGCTTGATGAAGTCGAAATGTGCTAAAATATTAGAAAGAAATTTTCTTGAAAATGAGAAATCTTCGATTTAAGGGGTGTTCAACTTAATTTTGATTAAAACTACCCCAGAAGCCTAAAATTTAAAAATTGGGGCATTTAAATGCAAATATGAGCCTGTTTTAGGACGTGTTTACAAAGTGATAAAGTGTCTGAAATAAGCGAAAATGTAGTCAGTAATTAAAATTGAATATGAATTTACAAGTAAGTACAAAAACAGTGGCAAAAGTAGCAGATACCGGCGAAATTTGTATTGACAGTACTTTTGTTAAAGTTCATCAGCACGCTCTTTCAGGTTCAAAAAAAGAAGTTGTGTAGGATTTTCAAAAGGTGGTAAAACTACCAAAATTCATTTTACTACCGACAAATTTGGAATACTGATAAGAATAAATTTATCAGCCGGGAATGTAAATGACAGCGTAATCAAGCGGGCTTTCTCTTGATGACGCTATTAATTCATTAAAATTGACTGATGCTCAAAAGGAAACTTTAATTAGTTTTGCTATGTGCTATAAAGCCAATATTGTAAAATCTGGGGAACGAATTGAAGAACTTAACAGAATCTGCCGCCTTCTTCGGAACCTCCTCCTGATATTCAGGATTTTTATCAGTATGAACAATGGGCGGAACGTGAATTTAAGAAATAACAGAATTATCAAGATGTTGCCAATGATTCTAATCTTTCCGGTGATGATAAAGATAAATTATTACGCCTTCTTGATGCGTATTAATCCTCTTAGTTGGAATTTAGCCGAAATTCAACTTTCATTCATTCTAAATAACTCACCGTCTAAAAGACGATGAGCATTTAGTTCAGATTTTTTCATGATAATTAACAAGAGTTTTATATTGTTTGGTAATTTTTTGATAAAGAGGATTTTTGGTTATGCAGTAGCGATTAGCGATAATTGGTTTACTTCCTCTGCGAAATATTACAACTTTAGCGAGTGGCATATAAAGAATTTCATCTAAAGGTAAATTTAATTTTTCGCTGATGTTTTTAGCGGTATTCAGATCACAAGAGCCAAAATAGACATATGTGTCACAGTTATTGCGAATGGTAGTTGCATCATCTGCGCCATAAAGAGATTCAAGCTGACTTTCACTTTGAATGAGTAATGTGACTGAAATTTTCTTTTCTCTGAGGATGCTGATATAATCACTAAAATTTAAAATTCGACCGGTAGCAAAATCGTCGCAGATAATATGTGTTTCGATTGGAAGTTGAAAATCTAAATCAGAACGACTTTCAGCATATTCAAATAGTTCTTTAAACATTTGGCAGTAGAAAAGATTTGTATAGAAACGCAGTGATGGATTAACAGCAGAAGTCGAAACAAAAAGTAAAGTTTTTTCATCGGAAATTTTCTTGAAATCTAATTTATTTCTTATAGCAATTAATTTTCTAATTTCTAATCCAAAAATGCTGTCGAGAGTAGTATTGAGTGAACTATAAACACATCCGGCGGTACGCATTGGCAACTGTCTGAATGTACGCCAACAAGACAGTGCAAAGCGCGAAAGATTATTGAATTTCAATCTTGAAAATTTTTCATCCATAGAAGTTTTAATAGAAGCATCATCATCAATAATTATGAGTTCCGATTGAAAATTTAAAACATCATTAAAACTTGGATTTGCTTTAGTGATCAATACATAGGCAATTTCCGCAGACAAAAGAGAAATGGCAGATTGTTCCCAATATGGATCGGCATGAGAATTTTCACTTCGAGGATCGGATTTAACTATTGCTTGTGCCAAGAAAGTAATATCCATATAATTTTTTACATAAGTTAGCGGATCATAAGAAATATCACTTTTATCAGGATTGATGAAATTTAAATCTAAAACCTTGTAACCGCGTTCTTTGAAAAGTGGTGTATATTTTGCGACAAGTTTACGCTTAGATAGATTAACAACTAAACTGGAGTTAAAAGTTTCAAGAAGGCGCATTTCAGTAACACTCATAGTTTTTCCGCTTCCGCTACTGCCACAAATAATCACATTATTATTCAACTGAGTTTTTTCTGTGTTTGTACTGAAAATGCAATTATTGCCTTCGCCTAAAATAATTCTATCTGATTTCATAATTTATCCCTCCATAATTTCACTAAAATCAATAATTTTATCAACTAATCCAAATGCAACGCTTTCTTCGGCGTTAAAGAAATGATTGCCAATAGTCATTGCCTCAATTTTGTCTTCACTGTGCCCGGTATGTTTTGAAAGTATGGCGTTCAGCTTACTCTTGGTTTTCATTAAACTTTTGGCAACAGCTTGAATTGAAGAATTACTCCCATTGATTTGACTTTCAATAAGCGGCTCATGTAATAATAATTCACTGTGCGGAAGAATATAACGCCCGTGTTGACCACAAGCAACTATTATAGCCGCCATGCTGTAAGCTTGCCCGACGCAGAAAAGTCGTATGGGTGTTTTGCAACTTTGAATGATATCATAAATTAAAAATCCTGCGTTAATTTCTCCGCCTTGAGAATTTACCAAAACATTAATAGGTTTTTCAGCATCTTCAGAGACAAGAAACATTATTTGGCGCAGGAACTCGCAAGCCGTTTCAGAATTTATCATACCTTCAATGAAAATTTTGCGGTTACTTAAAAGTTTACTTTCAATGGGAACTAAATCAAATCCATGAGAAGATTTTAAAATAGATTGCATAATAAAACCTCGCTTTCTTTATGAACGAAAAATTTGAACCCAATAATGTTTATATTCAGAATTGTTATCATAGTTGTATCCGACGCCTAATTCTGTAAATTCCGGATTAAGAATATTTGCTCTGTGTCCCGGCGAATTCATCCAACTATTCATAACGGATTCAGGAGAATTTTGTCCGGCTGCAATATTTTCACCAAGTCCATTACCCATATAATTAACAACCGTAAAACAATTTCTGCCGTCAGGTCTAGTATGAGAGAAATATACTGTAATTTCTTTTGAACGAATGGCGGTACTTTGCATAAGGTCGTTGGCAAGTCTCAATGGGCGAATACCTCGTTTGCTACGTTCAATATTTACAAGATGAAGTATTTCCTGTGCAAAATTAGAGTGTGATTGAGCCGGTTTTATGGAACGGTTAGCAACAATATGGACAAGTAAAGTTGTTTTTAAAATCCTGCCATTAGTCTTTGTAAAAGCGTCAATGTAAACATCGCCTGGTTTAACACAACGAACAGCAAAAATGCCGTGTTCTTGTTCAATAAGTTCAACAATTTCTTTATTGTAGGCGTTGTAAATGGTGTTTGGGTTATTAAGACTGATAATCGTACCAACAGGGCAGTATTTTTCCTGAATATTTCCGGCGGCGTTGGCGAACGTTTGACCAATAAAGAAAATGCAAAAACTGAATAGAATAGCGATTAATTTTTTCATTGTGATGACCTCCAATCTAAAAATTTATTATCGGTGAAGTAATATCCAAATATAAAAAATCCTCACTGTAAGTTTTTCTTGCAGTGAGGATTTCCTTTTTTTTCAGACTCCTTGCGGAGATACCATTTCTAAACTTTTCGCAGTAATTTTTTCTTTCATTTTCTTTTTTTCGTTTCAGACTCCTTGCGGAGATACCATTTCTAAACGAAATTGGTTAGCCATGATTATGGTATTTCTTGTTATGTTGTTTCAGACTCCTTGCGGAGATACCATTTCTAAACGGAAACAATTAATGAGTTACTAGAATATTTAGTAAAGAGGTTTCAGACTCCTTGCGGAGATACCATTTCTAAACTTTCAGATGATAGAAGATATTTTGTTAGTGTTTATAATTATTGTTTCAGACTCCTTGCGGAGATACCATTTCTAAACGACATCGACAGAATCCGAATAACAAACATGGATACGTTTCAGACTCCTTGCGGAGATACCATTTCTAAACGAAATCAATTCGGGTGGAGCTTACGTTAATCGGAGAAAAAACCGAGTTTCAGACTCCTTGCGGAGATACCATTTCTAAACATAGCTCAATCTATTTCTGAAGACTTTCGTGTCTTCTTTGTTTCAGACTCCTTGCGGAGATACCATTTCTAAACCGGTGAGGTTCTTTAGGATAATTCAATTATGGTTTTTTACAGTTTCAGACTCCTTGCGGAGATACCATTTCTAAACTACATTCGTAGCCTTTTTATCGACAATCATGACTTCCGCAAAGTCGTTTCAGACTCCTTGCGGAGATACCATTTCTAAACCTACCCTTTACAAACGGCGTAGCAATGCGGGCTAAAATAGCAGTTTGCGGCGCGGAAATTATTTTCAGACAATTTCAAGCCTTTTTCACCTCCAAAAGTGCTACAAAGGGCGTCACGACGCCTGCGGCGCGGATTTTCTTTACACTGATTTTTGATCATGGTAAGTATAATTCAAAGGTCTAAATTTGGCAAGAAAAATTTTTGTAAAATTTAGCGGCAGGAAATTAAAACCGCAAAAAGAATTAGCAAGTACAATGAAAGGCAGGTGTTTTAATGAGCGGTTATAATTTAATTACTTTGGATGCCGGTAAAATTCTGGACAATTTCACTGTAGAGCAACTTAAAAATAACAATTATTGCGCTAAATTTGAGTATGATTTATCAGATAAAAGTTCAATTCGTCGGGAAATTATATCATCAATAGACAGGTACGACGATAACGCGCTTTTTTATCAAATTCAGCAAGTTGTCGGAGAAACTGACGCCGAAGAAGAAAATTCTTTGCAACAAGTTATAATTTTTGTTGATTTTAAGAAAGTTTTTGAAAATCAACAAGACTTCAAAACGTCCAAAGATTATAGAAGTCTCAAGAAAGAAGATTTTAATGCAAATCCCGTGTACCGATTGAAATGGATTTTTGATAAAGACAACGGCGGAATAACTTTGACTTTTGACGGGAAAATTTTCAAAACATTTGTGCCGTTCGATAAAAGTCCAAGTATGAGTCGCGCTTGCAAAATTTCTTTCATTGATAAAGATTTCAAGGCGGAAATAAATACCCGGCTTTTGTTGGGGATAGATTTTTCAAAAATTAGTGTAGTACCGTCGAAATATTATGCTTACAGGGGGCTTTATCTTTCCAGCGGTTACAGAATTGAACAAGCCGAAAATTTTAAATTGAACGCCGAAACTGTCATAGTTATTGATGATATTGAGGAACTTTGGAGCGGTAATGTTTTCACGGCAAAATTCAATGAAGATTTTTGGAAATGTGAAAATTGCTCTGAAAAATTATCAATCAATTTGTTTGACGGAGAAGGGCTGATATCGCCGGACTTTGCTAAATTTGTCAGCAACTTTTTAAAATTAAAATATAATTTTGCGGGAGATTCACATTCTTTTCAAGTGCGAATGCCATTTATAAAAGGCGTACTCCATGAAGTAGATTTCAATAAATTTTTTGTAGATGAAAATTTGTTTGGTAGTGAAACGCCGCTTGAAATTAAAGATGTATTTGGATTAAAACGCGACTTGAAAAAAGCCAAAATTATTTTAACTAAAAGTATGCTGAAATGTTGCGGCTGGTTGAAAGATTATTGGAACCAAGAGAAATTAACTTCAGACCCAATGGAATACTTTTTTCAAAAAGTATACGAATTTCAACACGCGCTGTACGTGACGGGAACAGATGCAAGACTTTCAAATAACGGATTGGTAAGGCTGAATTATCAATTTTTAAGTACGTTGGATTTGCCGGCTAAAGATTTTGAAGTACTGACACAAAAACACATTGAAAGTATAGACAATGTACCAAAATTTTTTTTGCGTGAATATTTGTCAGCTGGACAATCTGCAGATGATGATAACGTTGATGAAGATCAAAGTGCGTTTCAATCTGAAGAAAATGCTCGCAATAAGTGTATAAAAATTTTATCCCAAAAGGAAGTTTTTATACACGATCCTAAGGTCACTTCACTAATTCAAGAAATGCAAAATACATATAAAAAAAATCTTTGTGTGGGAAGATTTGAAGTGCAAGGGCAACAGCGTTATTTATCCGGAGATTTACTCTATTTTCTCATAAAAATTGCAATGCTGATTGAAAATTTTGGCATAAGTGAAGACGTTGCCAAAAAATTTTATAAGGATAAGTGCCTTTACAGTGACCGCTTTTATATGGCAATGTCGCCGGAGTCTAAATTCCAACTTAAATATGACAAATTCTATACATTTTTAAGAAACCCGCATTTGTCAAGAAATGAGCAAGTAATTCTTAAACCATATGCAGTAAAAAATAGTCTGTATGAAAAATATTTCTCAAATTTAGTAGGGGCGGTAATGGTTTCATCAAAATATGCTCCAATAGTTCCAATGGTGTTGGGGGGCGCGGATTTTGACGGAGATTTGGTAAAAATTGTGTCAAATAAAAGTATAGTAGATGCTGTAAAAAATAGCGTTTATGAAGAAAATCAAAAAAGGAAACTTCTACCAATCAGTATTCCGTCGCCGAAAAATAAAACGCAACAAGAATCAGCTGAAGGCTCAATAAGTTTTGATACGATAGTTAATACATTTTCAAATAAAGTCGGATTGATTTCTAACATTGCTGCCGAAATAGCAACTAAAGAATATAGCACGGATACTGACGAAAAATTTCAGGGCAAATGTGCCGAATGTACAATAGTAACGGGACTTGAAATAGATGCCGCAAAAAATGGCGTCCATCCTCAAAAAAATATACAAGCGTTAGTGACACTTACAATTCAAAGCAGCAGATTGAAAAATTTTTTTGCGCTGAAAGATTTATACTCAAAAAAGAAGTTTTTTTCGCCTCATATAGTTTCGGAGAATCCTGAAGAAACGAAGTTGACTTTGTACGCATCAAAACGTAGATTTGAAAAAAATTTAAATCCCGCAATAAAAAATATTCCCGTATACAATATTGAAAATCAAGTTTCAAATATCGAACGTTTGCCGGGAATTTATTGCCGATATGTTTTACAGTTAAAAAAGGCTGCCAAAAGTAAAGAGTCATCAAAAAAAGGATCATACATTTTTTTTGATTTTCAAAGGGGCAAAAATTGGAAATCCACTTTAGATAAAGAAAAAGTTAAAAAACTTGAAAAAATTGTTGCCGCATATCTTGAAGTTACAAAAATGGCAAATCGTATAAGGAAATTTCAAGAAAACAGCCGCCAAAATAAATTTACCGGCTACGTTTTCAATATTTTGCAAATACAATATGACGGTTTAAACTCTGAACTGTCAGACGGTGTGAAAGTGCATGAAGCGTTAAATTTGACATACGCAAATATTTTTTCAATTCTTAACGACATTGAAAGAACTAACGCGGCACTTAAAAATTTAGTTGCCGAAAAATGGCAATTTACACGGGCTAAAAATCGTGCTCAAAAAATTTCCG
The DNA here is from genome assembly GCA_905234045.1 of uncultured Selenomonadaceae bacterium. Classification (GTDB taxonomy): domain Bacteria; phylum Bacillota; class Negativicutes; order Selenomonadales; family Selenomonadaceae; genus Quinella. The sequence goes on from CAJOGS010000021.1 coordinate 8,309, forward strand.
TCATATTGGGAATAGGCATTCAAAGCGAATTGATAATGCCGACAATGGTTGAGTTACTTTCAAATTTCAACAATAATGGCTTTATGATCTTTTACTACATATTAAAGGATATACAGTCTCAATATAATGAAGATGTAGAATTTATGGAAGATTTTGGTGAAACTTCAGAGACAGAAAATATTGACATCGATGTTGAAAAATTAGAAGTCCTTGACGAAGACATAAAAAATGAGTTGCTGAAAAAATATTATGAGTCAAGCTCAAGGAATGAAGCAAAGACAATATGGAATAAGTATTTGGTGGCGATTTGTCGGAAACATTTAGATGTAATCTTTGACAGTATGGAGGAAGCCGTAAAATATCTGGTTAGCATAATAAGCAAAGACCCACAACGCAATTTTTTTTGGAATATTTTTTCAACGCAGGAAATTTTAAATGCAATGAAAGTGGGTGAAATAATTGCTGAATGAAATTAAAGAATATGAAGAATACACTTTACCGATTGAATTTTTGTCAGACGTTGAAAATCCGCGCTTAAAATTTTTCACATTGATAAAAAAAACTTTCTCCGGTTTGGAGCGTGCATTAACAATTATAGCCCGTCATTGTATCAGCAATGAAACTGACGAAATTAACGAAGAAAAAATTAAAGCTAATCTGCGAGCATGGATCGGCTTTGAAGTTATTGACGGCAAAAATAATATCATAGCGGAAAATCCGAATGGCTGGCTGAATAATTATATTCGCAAAGTATTTTTAGAAAAATATTTGCAAGAATGCCGCCATAAGTGTGCTGATTTTGATAAATTGGTTAATATTTCTTCAACAGATTCGATAGATGATTTAATGACGAAGAAGGAATCTATTCCAAAATTTGGTTCAGATAAAGATTTATCATTAAATGTGGGAAGAGTAAAGTACGTGATTACAACTTTGTATGATTTACGTTACAGAGCCAAATTATTTGAAAATCCGATGTTCGATCCGGAAAATAAAAAAATGACTGCCTCCAAAACAGGTAATAATTTTAAGCAAATAACATACGATTTAATACTTGCCAACGCCTTTAATTTGGGCAAACTTAAAAGATACTATTTGATTTGCAAAGATGAGCCGTTTCAAAAAGTCATAAATAAGAAATCTAAAGTCGTGAAATTAAAACCGGCTGATGAAGACTTAATTTTAAAAATCGTTTCAACATATTTACTGCAGCAGTTAAATTCGAGTTCCAATCAAGAATATGTGTATATCAATCAAATGGAAATATGTAATTGGTTATTGGAAAAAGCTAATCCGGATAAATTTGAACTGGAAAAATATAAAATTTATTCGCCTGAGGAAAAAATTTTTTATGAATCAATAGTAGGCGGCAATGTAAAAAAAATCAAGATACATTCGGACTTTATAAAGAATTTTAAAATAGTGGAAGAGCATGAATTCGATATTTCAGAAAATCAAGGACGAATTTTTTTTAGTGATTCAGGGGCTAATTTTTATTTAGAAAAAAATAAGCGATATGAATAATTTTATATAGAAGCGACAAAGGACGCCGGATTTTCCAGCGTCCTTTCAAATTTGCACATTTTAACTATGTTCGGCATCCGAGAAGGATTCGGTTATTTACAAATTCTTGCTAATATACACGACATCACATAAACAGGCAATCAGATTGTCTTTTACATCTGTTCAACCAAGTCACAGTTGCCTGTGCCGTATTTAAATTAACAAAATTTACAGATTTTGTCAATATCAAGAATTTGTTAGATTAGGTAACCAAAAAATCACCTCCTTCAACTTAATTTTATTTAATGGTGTGTATTGTGTATATGTTGTGGTGGTATAGTGGTTCGTGTGCAAACAAATATTGAACGATCATATTTTTTAATACAACGAATACTACCATTAATTCTACCACGTCTATCACGACCACAAACAAATATAGGATTTTTATCTTGAACTTTATTAAAATGATGATCATGATTTATTGTGTGAATTCTGGGCGGTATAGGAGGGCAAGCCTCAGTGCTGGCAGTGATACCAAATGCCAACATACCAGTTAAAACCGCGCTTAAAATCATTTTTTTCATTTTAAATTCCTCATTACAAAAAACAGAAAAACAGAAAAAAAGAAAAAAAGAAAAAAAGAAAAAAAGAAAAAAAGAAAAAAAGAAAAAAATTGAAGTCACCGCCGCTTTTTCATTTTCAACACTCCTTTTTAAGTGCAGTACTATTCTAAAAGTAAAAAGCCTGAAGTTTTTGATTGTGAAGTGTCTCCAGGCTTTTGATTTTCAATAGTAATGGTGATGCGGGTGACGGTGATGATGTCGGTGATGTGGAAAGTGCGGGCGATACGGTTTTGGCGGCGGTGGATTGTAATAGTTATCGTCGTAAGCATCATAAATGTTATCGTTATTTTCTGAGCCACCTATCAATCCACTTATTATTCCGTATCTGATTCTGGGGCACGCGCTTAAGTTTTGAATTTCAGATTGTTGGTAGTCATTTATTTTAGGGGCTGCCATTGCCGGACTTGAGGTAAATATTAAAATTCCGAGTGTTGCAGTTGCCAATATTTTTTTCATTTGTATCGCTCTTTCCAAAAATAGGTTCAGTAATATTCTAAATAAAAAAAAGCCTGCTGTAAGAAAAAATACAACAGGTGTTTAAATTGTCTAAATAAATTATTTTTTGTAAATTTCAAGTTTGTTTAAATAATTTGAGACCATATTTTTTAAATTTAAAATTTCATTGGCGGCATTTCCGTTGGCGTGATTGATTAAATTTCGTTTTGATCTTATGTCGTAATACCCTTTTAGCATTTCAAACATTTCGGATTCTTTGAAGTCGGAAGCAGCCTTTTGCTCTTGCAATAATGTGGAATACTGATCTTTTCTTACAAGCCAATCTTTAGTTTCAGTAAAATTGTAGTCATTTACATATTCAATGACATCTTCATTTAATTCCAGGTCGAACATTATAGATAATTGTTTTGCAGTAAGATATTTAAACATAAAAAATGGCAGATTATTAAGAGGCATAGAACAATCTTTAATGTTGGGATTGTTTTTCTTAATATCATTTATATTTTGTACAATTTCACCTAAGACAGGATATTTTTCACGTAATTTTTGTAATGACATTCCGTAATGTCTTGTTAATTTTGACATAGTAGCACATTGATTGTAAGTAACTAAAAAGTCTTCATACTCTTTAAAAAATTTTGAGAGTTTGTCAAATTTTTCTAAGTCGTTAATGACGTAATCAAAATTAATTTCCGGTTTTTCTTCGTCCATCAGTTGATTGTTCAAAGATTCAACTAACTCAAAAAATCCTTTTATAATGCTTGCGTCAATTGTTTCAGGTTTTGAATTTTGATAGCTTATTACAAAATTCTGTTTCCAATTTCTGAGAGTATTTGCACCTCTAACTTTTGAATCAGCCTGAATTTTATCATATCTAGTGTAGAAAATACCGTAATCGACAATGATTTCGGGAAGCCATTCGGTACACAGTGTTAAAACTTGTTGCCAAAAACCTTTATCCATACACCAACGAATTATATCAATGCGGTTTACGTCATTGCTGAGTAGAATGCCATATTCCTTTTGAATTGTATCAATGAGATTGGCAAATAATTTTTCGTGAAGATTTTTGTTGCCAACATTTTTAAAATTTTCAATGTGAACGTTAAGATTTTTCAATTCGCCTTCTATAATACTTGTCTGACAGATTTTAATAGCATTACTGAAACGTTCCATAGCGTCGAGTAAATTTTTAAGTTCGCCTTGCGGATTTTTTTCTTTGAAGTAATTTTGTATAGCCTCAACACTACCGAAACTTACAAACTCATATGCACCTGAAATTACGTCAAATAAATTATAAATCTCGTTCGATTCTTCAACAAATTGAAATTCACCACGTTCAGGACGGCGGTCGCGGTCATAATTTGAATATAAAATATTACCGATTTTGACGCCTGAATATTGAATCAGCCGAGTAATAACCAGCATCATCAAAGAAGCGTGACGCATTCCGCCCGTCATATCAACGTGCAATGTAACCTCAGTGCTGTTCGAAAGAGTACCGATATATTTTTGAATCTTGGACGCCATTTCTATAACAGTATCCATAGTTTGTTGAATGTCAGCATTTTCATTAAATTCGCAAGGTTCCATAACTTCTTCAACATTACCGACAACATCTTTTGTTATACGATTTTTAAAATAATCAACGTGAGAAATTTTACCGCCGTTATAATTTTCAATATTGCCTTGAACTTTTTGAGAGGCAAAATAAAAAATTTTATCCGGCGGAGCATTTTTCTTTTTGGCAAGATAACGAACGGCGGATTCATTTGTAGTTTCAGTTTTGCGTTCTTCTTCAATATCGCTAATATTTTTATAGTATGTTGAACTTACAACGCCATTAAAAGATTTTACGTCGCTAAGAAAAAGCAACATAATATTTTTATTATCCAATAAACTCACCACGCTTTTTGTATTTAAATTCATTATATCATAGCTTTTGGTAAACTAAAAATATGAAGTTTTATAAAAAATTTGTGGACGGACATAATACAAAATATGTTCGTTAAAAATTTTTTATTGCCAAATTTGAAATAATACATTATACTAATTGAAATAAAAATCCGCGCCGCAAAGTGCTATTTTACCCCGCATTGTTACGCCATTTGTAAGGGGTAGGGTTTAAAAGTGCTATCTCCGTAAGGAGTCTGAAACAAATAATTTCGTCCTAACGGTTTAAACTGATAGTCCGTTTGAAAGTGTTATCTCCGTAAGGAGTCTGAAAAAAAATCCCGCCGATTTTTACGACGGGATTTTTTTATTTTTAATTAAATTTTGTAACAAAAAATAGCCGTTTTGCAACAGCTAAAAGATAAAACTACATTTTTACATTTGCCACGCTACACTCAACTTGAAAAAGAAATTGCTGACAGATTTTTTTATGTTTTCTACAAATCCGCTGGAAAATTGTTTTTCTGACTGATTAATTTTGGAAGTTGGCATTTTTTCATCGGCGCGGAACTTTCTCATAGAATTTTTGTAAAACTTAACGACCTTAGATTTTGGCAAATTTTTATCTGTGTAAATACGTGTATTTTCGGGATATTTTCAAGTTTCTTGTAAACAATACATTCAAGCGGGATTAAAGCGATATTATGAATTTTATAAGTCATAATATTTGACGCGGGTAAAAACTGGACTTTCATCGCAATATTTTTTAATTTATTATCCAATAAACTTTGGCATTGTTTGCTGATTGAAAGAAAATCTTGCCGTACGTGGCTCGCCGATTGATAATAGTTGTGCCAAATAATAATTTGCCGATTTAAATCTTTTAAAATTTTTTCGGCATTTTTGCCGGTTTCGGAAATTCTTGAAATAATTTTGCACAATTTATTTTTGATTCTCAATTTGTTACTGTCAGATATGTGACTTTCAACAACGTATGTACCATTTCTCATTGTTGTTTTTATCTTGAATCCTAAAAATTCCGAGCCTTACGTTTTGAGATTTAAGAAGGTGTTTTCACAAGCGTTTTAGTAAGGTATAAAAATGAGAAATTATAATAAAGGCTTCTGAAATGACAGTTTTAATTTCAAAATCTTTAGAGAGACGGCGAGAATTGTTAAGCCACGCAAATGTTCTTTC
>CAJOGS010000022.1 GCA_905234045.1 uncultured Selenomonadaceae bacterium
GTTGAAAAAATCTGTTATCAAAATTTTTGTTTAAATTTTTTAAATATTGAACTAACTTTTTCTTTGTTGCGTCAAAGAGCAAACGCTCCTACTCGTCGCCTTTGCAAGTACAGCAAATACTCGTACTCCTCGCATTTGCAAGAAAGACGCTTTTTTGCTCTCATCGAACAAAAAATAATTCGTTAATCAGCAATTTCAATCAATTCTTCAACACGCCCTAGAAATTATTTCATCACAAACTAAAAATTTTAATTGCCGGAATTTAAAGCTAATGCTTGCTCACGAAGTTTGGCGATTCTGTCTTCAGTCGGCGGGTGAGTCGAGAAAAGACTTTTTAAAAATTTGCCGGAACCTTTAAGCGGATTAACAATAAACATATGAGCGGTTGAAGTCGTAGAATTTTCAAGCGTAGCTTGTTGCGCGTAGTATTCAATTTTTTCAAGCGCGTTTGCAAGATAAAGCGGGTTGCCGCAATATTCGCCGCCGCTTTTATCGGCGTCGTATTCACGGGAACGAGAAATAGCCATTTGAATTAAAGTAGCGGCAAGCGGCGCAATAATAATTGTTGCAAGCGTTCCAATCAAGCCGCCGCGTTCGTCATCTGAACGAGTGCCGAAAATTGCGCCCCATTGAACAATATCGGCAATAAGTGAAATAACGCCCGCCATTGACGCGGCAATAGTTCCCGTCAAAATGTCACGGTGTTTGACGTGCGCCAATTCGTGTCCCAATACGCCGGAAATTTCGTTGTAGTCCAGAGCCTTCATAATGCCTGTTGTAACTGCAACCGCCGCATGACTTGGATTTCTTCCCGTTGCAAAGGCGTTTGGAACGTCACTGTTGATAATATAAACTTTCGGCATCGGCAGATCTGCTTTTTGCGTCAACGTTTTTACAATGTTGAAAAGTTGCGGCGAATCATTTTCAGAAATTTCGCGGGCGTTGTACATTTTCAAAACGACCGAATCACTGAACCAATAACTGAAAAAATTCATACCGAGCGAAATTAAAAGCATAATCATTGCGCCGGTACTGCCATTTATTGCGCCGCCAATCGCCACCATTATTCCTGTCAGCAACGCCATTAAAATTGTTGTCTTAAAAATATTCATAATTAAGCACCTCCAAAAAATATTTCAGGGCAATTTTATTATAACGTATTTGTCAATATAATTGACAGTGTCTGTTGGTAAAGTTAAAAAAATTTGTGTAACCTGTGCATTTTTTTCAACAACTTTTATTATAGGTTGTTGGTAAAGTAAACAATGCTACAACTAAAAAATTTTGAGAGTTGGAATTTCCTAACCTTTAGCAATTTTCTTTTTGGCAAGATTGCCCGCGCCCCGGTTCGTCTCTGTTTTTGCCTGTTACTAAAATTTGTGTAAAAGGTGGGACGCGGCTGAATGGCTGACTTTTTACCGCGCCAAACGCGAAAAAACTTGCAAAGGCGACGAGTAATTTTGACAAGACAAAGAATAAGTACTTTAAATATAAAAAAATCTAAAAAAAATAGTTTACCTACACGCACTAGGGACTGTTGAAAAAGTATGTTATCAAATTTTTGGTTGAAATTTTTCATATTTTGAACGAAATTTTTCTTTGCTCGTCCAAAGAGCAAACGCTCCTATTCGTCGCCTTTGCAAGTACCAAAAAGAAAAGACGTTTTGCGGTACTGTTTTTTCGTCCTCGAACAAAAAATAATTCGTCAGCAATTTCAATCAATTTTCAACACGCACTAAAAAAAATTAAGTTCAAATAAAAAATTTCATCAATGAAATAGAGTTTACCAATACGCCATAACCACTATAACATAAAAATTTTCAAAAAATTTTAAAATTAGTGTTGCAAGTTTTTAATGAATTGTGCTAAAATAATTACGTAAGTTAGGAGCGGAAAGCTCTAAGAAATACGGTGAAATTTTAGGAGGTAATGCTAAATGCCATTAATTAAAACAACTGCAATGTTTAAAAAAGCTTATGATGGTGGTTTTGCTATTGGTGCTTTCAACGTCAACAACATGGAAATTGTACAAGGTATCACAAGTGCGGCGGCTGAACTCAATTCTCCTGTCATTCTTCAATGCTCTGCAGGTGCAAGAAAATATGCCAACTCCCGCTATTTGGTACACCTTGTAAAAGCGGCTCTCGAAGTCAATGATATTCCGATTGCTTTGCATTTGGATCATGGTCCCGACTATGCAACTTGCAAATCCTGTATCGACGACGGCTTTACTTCCGTTATGTTCGACGGTTCTCACTACTCTTTCCAAGAAAACATTGAAAAAACCAGAGAAGTTGTAGAATATGCACACGCTCATAACGTTGTTGTTGAGGCTGAACTCGGACAACTCGCAGGCGTTGAAGATGATGTCAATGTTTCTGCTGAACATGCTCACTACACAAAACCTGAAGAAGTTGAAGAATTTGTAAGCAAAACAGGTTGCGACTCTTTGGCTATTGCTATCGGCACAAGTCACGGCGCATTCAAATTCAAACCTGAACAATGCACACGCAACGCTGACGGCGTTCTCGTACCGCCTGAACTTCGTTTTGACGTTCTTGCTGAAATTGAAAAGAAAATCCCCGGTTTCCCGATTGTTCTTCATGGCGCATCTTCAGTTATTCCGAAGTATGTTAAAATTATTAACGATAACGGCGGCAAACTTGATGACGCTATTGGTATTCCTGAAGATCAACTCCGCAAAGCGGCTAAATCTGCAGTCTGCAAGATTAACATTGACTCCGACCTCCGCCTTGCAATGACAGCCGGTATTCGTGAACACTTTATGGCTCATCCGGAACATTTTGACCCACGTCAATACATTGCTCCCGGCAGAGACTACATTAAAGAATTGGTTATGCACAAAATTAAAACCGTTCTCGGCTCTGAAAACAGCGCAGCTGACATTATGGCTCTTGTCAACGAATATTAATTTGAAATTAACCCTGCAAAGGGTACGACAGATTAAACTAAAATTGCCGCTCTTAATCGGGCGGCTTTTTTAGTTGACGCTTGCAGTTGAAAAATTTTTGTCGGCAGAAATTTCAATAGGTGCTTTTGGTAAATTTTTTTAAATTTTTCTTATTTAACGTACTTTGTTTTTGCATTGCGAAAATAGTAGCTGGCGGCTAGCAGACTAGTTACTAACCGCTAACAGCTAAAAAGCGCGCATCAACTTTTCTGTTATCAGTCTACTTTGTAATTACTTTCCCTACAGCCACTATAAAAAAATCTAAAAAAAGATTTTACCAACACGCCCTAGTGTCTGTTGAAAAAGTCTGTTATCAAATTTTTGGTTTAAAGTTTTTATATCTTTAACGTACTTTTTCTTTGCTCGTCCAAAGAGCAAACGCTCCTACTCGTCGCCTTTGCAAGTACCAAAAAGAAAAGACGTTTTGCGGTGCTGTTTTTTCATCCGCGAAAAAAACGCACCGCCCGCGCCGCACGTCCTGTGCGGCATCTTAGTACTTCGCTATCATAGAACAAAAATTAATTCGTTAGCAATTTCAATCAATTTTTCAACACGCCCTAGTAAATTTTGCAAGCGTTAACAAAATTGTCGGCGGCACTTTGACAACCTGCAAAATGTATGTGCAAATACGACGCCACAATATTTTTTTTCGCGTAACCTGCGCGAAATTCTTTACCTGTCCTCATACGCTTGCAGTTAAAAATATTTTTGTCGGCAGAAATTTCAGCCGTTGAAAAATGAAATTCGTGCGCGTGAATTTTATCGCCCGCCTTGCCAATTATGCAATCTTGCAAAACTTCCGCCTCAACATAACCGACCATTTGTAATTTGTCAGTCATTACCGCGTTCGCAGGTATTACGCCGCACATTTCAAAATTTTTTCCCGCAAAATCTGTGATAGTATTCATCAGATACATAAAGCCGCCGCACTCTGCATAAATAGGCAAATTGTTTTCAGCCGCCCTGCGAATCGCAAAGCGAATTTTTTTATTTGCTTGAAGTTGTTCAGCGAACATTTCGGGAAATCCGCCGCCAATTATCAATCCGCCAATATCTTCAGGAAGTTTTTCATCGTTAAGCGGACTGAAATAAATTATTTCCGCGCCGCGTTTTTCCAATTCCTGCAAACTTTCTTCATAATAAAAATTGAAAGCCGCGTCCTTCGCCACAGCTATTTTAGTGCGGTAGTTTGGTAGTGCGGTAGTGGGGTAGTCAGGTAGTGTAACAGTGGGCGCGGAATTCGCAACTTTTATTAAAGCGTCAATGTCAATTTCATTTTCAACCGTCGCACAAATTTTTTCAATCACTTCAGTAAAATTATTTTCCGCCGTCGGTACAAGCCCCAAATGTCTTTCAGGCAAAACAAAATCCGCGTTGCGTTTTATCGCTCCAAAACATTTGATATTAATTTTGTCCAGCGTCTCCACAATCATTTTTTTGTGCGAATCCGAGCCGACACGATTTAAAATTACTCCCGCAAGATTTATATTTTTGTCAAATTCACGAAAACCCAACGCAATCGCCGCCGCCGAAGTTCCCATACTTTTAACGTCGATAACCAAAACTACAGGAATTTGCAAAATTTGGGCGATTTGAGCAGTTGATGACACTCCGCCGACTCCACCATCATAAAGCCCCATTACGCCTTCAATAAGGGCAAATTTGGCGCAATTTGAAGGGGAAAAAAATAATTCTGCCAACTTATTTTCACCGACGAGCCAACTGTCAAGATTATGTGAAGGTCTGCCGCTTGCAATTTCATGAAATCCGGGATCAATATAATCGGGACCAACTTTGTAAGGTTGAACATTTAAGCCGCGCTTTTTCAACGCCGCCAAAATTCCTGATGTTATCGTAGTTTTTCCCGCGCCGCTTTGCGTTGCCGCTATTATCAAGCGTGGATATTTTTTTTGCATTTCAATTCCTCCAAAAAATATAATCGGAAGCAATTTTATAATTTTGAACATTTAAGCCGCGTTTTTTCAACGCCGCCAAAATTCCTGATGTTATCGTAGTTTTTCCTGCGCCGCTCTGCGTTGCCGCTATTATCAAGCGTGGATATTTTTTTGCATTTCTATCACCTACATTAAAAAAAGCGGCAACCTCTGCCGCCTTATTTTATTGATTTTCTGCGTGTTTGTATTTAACCGTAAATTTTAGTTTTTAATTTGACCGGGGCGTGTTGAATATTTCTTTTTTAGTTTAAAGATATTTGCAGATTTTTCTATTTAAATTTACTTTTCTTTGCTAGCCCAAAGCAAATGCTCCTACTCGTCGCATTTGCAAGTAACAAAAGAAAAGGCTTTTTTGCGGTGCTGTTTTTTCGCTCTCATCTAACAAATTTAATTAACTAATTATCAGCAATTCACTAGGGGCTGTTAGTAAAGTCAACGATGCAACAACTAAAAAATTTTGAGAGTTGGAATTACCTAACCCTTAGCAAATTTCTTTCTGTTGGATTACCCGCGCCCCAGCCCGTCTCTGTTTTTGCCTGTTATTAAAATTTGTGTAAAAGGTGGGACGCGGCTGGATTGCTGACCTGTTACCTCGCCTAACGCGAAAAACCTGACGGGCTCTGCGTCTTTCTTGCAAAGGCGAGGAGTACGAGCATTTGCTTTACTTTTCTTTGACAAGACAAAGAAAAGTAAATTTAAAAATAAAAAATATCTAAAAAAAGAGTTTACCAACACGTCATAATCACTATTAAAAAAAATTACTTTCAAAATCAAAAAATTTATTCAGCACGCCATAATCCAAAATTTAATTTCTGGAATTGTCCAAAAGATACAAAATTGCATTGACGGCGGCAACTGCAATGGGACTGCCGCCCTTCGTGCCTTCAACCGTGATAAAGGGTACTTTATCCTGTGAAAAAAGTTCAGCCTTAGAATCAGCCGCGCCGACAAATCCGACGGGTATACCAATTACAACTGCGGGCAAAATATTTTCCTCACGAATCAAGCGCAAAACTTCAAAAAGCGCGGTAGGGGCATTACCAATCGCCACAATCGCGCCGTTAAGTTTTTCGCCAAACATTCGCATTGCCGCCATTGAACGGGTAATTTTTTCACGCAACGCAATTTCTTTAACGTCGTCATCAGCAACTTTGCAAAAAACTTCGCCGCCAAATTTTTTTAACGTGCGTTTGTTAATTCCCGTGCGTACCATTTCAACATCAGTAAAAATATTTGCGCCGTGCAAAATCGCCGCCTTCGCCGCGTCAATCGCCGTTGCACTGATTTTTATTATCGGCGCATATTCGACATCGCCCGCCGCGTGTATGATTCTCGAATAAATTCTTGTTTCGTCTTCGCGCAGATTTAAATTTTTCAGGTACGGCGAAATTATTTCAAAACTGCGATTTTCAATTTCCATTGGTTGAGTAATCATTTAACTACCTCAAATAATTTTTGATAAAACAATGAAATAGTAGAAAACCGGCGCAGTGTATAACAGGCTGTCAAATCTGTCCAAAACGCCGCCATGTCCCGGAATCAAAAAGCCGGAATCTTTAATATTTGTGTAACGTTTAATGGAAGATTCGACCAAATCGCCCAACGTCGCCACAATCGCCAAAATTACGCCAATGGTTGCCATTTGCATAAGAGGATAGCCGAATAAAAATGTTCCGACAACAACCGCAGTTAAGCCTGTTCCGACGACTGAACCCAAAAATCCTTCAAAAGTTTTATTTGGACTGATTGAAGGTGCCAATCTGTGAGAACCGATAGCCGAGCCGATGAAATATGCAAATGTATCGCTTGCCCACGTACAGGCAAAAAGTATCCAAACTAATTCACAACCGCCGTCAAAATGCAAATTCGATAACTTTTCAAAGAAATTTATGTTTGTGAGATTTTCACTGACAAAGTTATGTAAATTTACAAGCGATTCTACTTTGTGCGGTTCATCAGCCAAAAATCTTAGCATTACCAAATGTGCGAACGGCAAGCCCAAATAACACAAGCCGCCGACAGATACGCCGGCTTCGTGCGGGCGCATTGAAAGTAAAACCGTCAGTAAAAATATCGCAAGCGAACCTAAAGTTAAAACTGCAAGTAATTCTTCAATGTTGCCGAGCCACGCGCAACACATCATTAATATCAGTGTGAACGCGCCCAAAAAAAATGATAAATCTAAGCCTGCTCTGCTGAAAGCGTTGTAAAATTCATACCAGCCGACTAACGCCAACAGTATTGCAAATCCTGCAAACGGCGCGCCGCCTAACTGTATGACAATCGCAGAAATTATTATCCCGATTATTCCCGTTATAATTCTTAAAGCCAAAAAGCCACTTCCTTTTCTTAGATCGACAGATGGTCAGTGTGTCAGTTGGTCAGTGATTCACTAATCCCTAACCACTAATCCCTAACTACTAACCACTAACCATCTGACCATCTAACCATCTAGTCATCTACTTAACGCCGCCAAAGCGTCTGTCACGTTTGCCAAAATCTTTTAACGCGGAAATAAATTCTTCCGGCGTAAAATCAGGCCATTGAGTATTTGTAAACCAAAGTTCAGCATAAGCCGACTGCCACAGCAAAAAATTACTGATTCTTTGATCTCCGCCCGTGCGAATTAATAAATCAACCGGCGGCTGTCCTACCGTGTCAAGTTCATCTTCAAAAACTGACGCGCTTATTTGTTCAGCCGAAATTTCGCCGTCTGCAACTTTACGCGCCAAATTTTGCGCCGCACGAATAATTTCATCTTGCCCGCCGTAATCCGCCGCAATATTGAATTTAACGCCGGTATTGTTTTTCATTAAATTAACCGCGCCTTGAATTTGTTTTTGAATTGTCGGCGAAAAATCATCAGTGCGCCCAATAAATCTGATACGCACATTTTTTTCATGCATTTCCATTTTTTCCTTTTCGATATACTCGGAAAACAAATGCATTAAAAAGTCGACCTCTGCGGGAGGTCGCTTCCAATTTTCTGTGGAAAAAGCGTAAACTGTCAACGCTTCAAGATTTAAATCGACGGCAACAGTTAAAATTTTTTTCAGCGTTTTAACTCCGGCAGTGTGTCCGGCAGTGCGTAAAAGTCCCAACGCATTTGCCCAACGTCCGTTGCCGTCCATAATAATTGCCACATGACGCGGCATTTTTGTTTTGTCAAGCTGTTTTAATAAGTCGTCGTTCAAACTTCCATGACTTCCTTTTCTTTTGTAGCTTTGGTGCTGTCAACGAGTTTAATATATTTGTCGAGGAGTTTTTGAATTTTATCCTGCGCATCTTTTCTGTCGTCTTCGGTAATTTGTTTGTCTTTTTCAAGTTTTTTGATGGCTTCGTTGGCATCGCGGCGAATATTACGCATTGCAACTTTGCAATCTTCAGCTTTTTTGTTGACAACTTTAACCAATTCTTTGCGGCGTTCCTGCGTAGGTTGCGGAATCGTCAAACGAATTGCCACGCCGTCTGAATTTGGAGTCAATCCCAAATCTGATTTTTGAATCGCCTTTTCAATTTCTCTGAGTACGCTTTTATCATACGGCTTAATAACAATGATACGCGGTTCGGGAATTGTGACATTAGCCATTTGATTAACGGGCGTGGGCGTGCCGTAATAGTCTACCATAACTTTATCAAGCAAACTTGGCGTGGCGCGTCCTGCACGAAGTGTAGCGTAGTCTTTTTTCAGCGTTTCCAAACTCTTTTTAAGTTTGTCTTCAGACGAGTTAATAACTTCAGTAGTCATTTGAAAATTTCCCCCTAGTCTATTAAAAAAATTTTAAAATCTATGTGAAAAATTTTAAGAATTAACCGTCGTACCAATAGGCTCACCGAGTGCGGCAGCTACAATATTTTCATGATTGTCGATATTGAAGACAACCAACGGGATATGATTATCCATGCAAAGACTTGTAGCAGTTGTGTCCATTACATGTAATTCACGGTTCAAAATTTCCATATAAGTCAACGTGTCAAATTTTTTGGCGTTTGGATTTTTATTCGGATCGCAATCGTAAATTCCGTCAGTGCCTTTTTTCGCCATTAAAATAACATCAGCTTCAACTTCAGCCGCACGCAATGCCGCTGTAGTATCGGTAGAGAAATAGGGGTTGCCGGTACCGCCGCCGAAAATTACAACGCGCCCTTTTTCAAGATGACGAACTGCGCGGCGTCTGATATAAGGCTCTGCAACTTCGCGCATTTCAATAGCAGTTTGAACGCGGGTAAACACGTGCATTTTTTCAAGTGCGTCTTGAAGTGCCAGCGCGTTCATAATAGTTGCCAACATTCCCATATAATCCGCCTGTGCTCTGTCCATACCTTTTGCAGAACCGCTCAAGCCGCGCCAAATATTTCCGCCGCCTACAACTATTGCAACTTCTAATCCCGCGTCATGAATCGCTTTAACTTGTTTTGCGATACTTTCGACGACAGGGGTATTAATTCCGAAATCTGATTCACCGGCTAAAGATTCGCCGCTTAATTTCAATACGACACGTTTATATTTCAACAAAAAAACCGCCTCCATTTTTGGCAATTTTACAAGTTGCAAGGTTTTATGTCAAGAATTAGCTTATTTTGATAAATTAATTTTTTGTCAGTAATGTTGAGTAATTTTATTTTTACATTTTATTTACACGTATGTATAATTAAGCTGTGGTAGTGTGTTAGTGGGATAGTTGGATAGCAAATTACTATAACACTATCGAACTATCCCACTATTTTACCGGCAGTCACTAGGTCGTGTTGAAAAATTAATCGAAATTGCTGATTCACGAATTATTTTTTGTTCGATAAGCACGAAAACCTAAGAAGGCGCACAGGACGTGCGCCTCAGGCGGTGCGTTTTTTTCGAGGACGAAAAAACAGCACCGCAAAAAGCGTCTTTCTTTTTGGTACTTTTTCTTTGACAAGACAAAGAAAAAGTACGTTCAATAAGAAAATAATTTAAAAAAAATTTATTCAACAGAGCCTAATTAAAAATTTTTCAGAGGTTGTATAATGGAAAAAAATATTTTGTATTGGAATAATTTGGCGGTTAAGGCAAAAAAAGATGCAGAATCTTTTACCGAACTGTATCAACATTTTTTCCCGCGTGTGTATAAATTTATCTATTCAAAAATTTCAAATGCTGAATTTGCCGATGAAATTATCAGCGAAACTTTTTTGAAAGTTTATGAGCATTTGGAAAAATATAATCCTGAACGTGCGGCATTTTCAACTTGGCTTTATCAAATTGCGCTGAATGAATTAAGATATTTTTTTAGAAAAAATAAATTCCCTCTCGAATATCAAGGAGAAGTGGACGAAAATTTTGAAATTCCCGCGTCAGAATTTGAACAGCCGGAACAAAAATTTTTAGCAGGTGAAACAAAAATAAAAATTCAATCGGCATTGGAAAAATTATCTGAACGCGAAAGAAAAATTCTTGAAATGACATATTTTTTGGATTATCCGCCGCGCAAAATTGCAGAAATTTTAGATTTAACGCCCAATCATGTCAGCGTACTCTTAAAACGCGCCAAAAATAATTTAAAAAAATTTTTGGAAAATGTGTAATGAAATTAAAAATCCTGTCTATAACTTTACAAAAGAATAAAAAAAGGGTGAACGACAATGACAGATGAAATATTGGATCAAGAGTTGAAAAAATTTGATTTTTCTGTGTTCAGCAAAGTACGAACAAATTTATTGGATAAAATTTTGGAAAAGCAACGCAAAGATAATTTAAAAAATTTCTGCAGTTTTTCTCAACAAATTATTTCTGAAAGATTATCAGATGAAGAACTTGATTTTGTGGCGGCGGCAGGAAACAATTACACAGACAAAGATTTAAAAAAAATAAAACTCTAAAACAAAAAATATCGAAATTTCCTAAAGATTTTTCGATATTTTTTTTTTGCAATTATCAAGCAATTTGCCTTTGAACAAGTTTTGAAAAAATGCCGCCTTTTTCTTTAAGTTCGTCAAATTTTCCGCTTTCAACAATTTTTCCTGCGTCCATAACAAAAATTCTGTCACAGTTGCGAATGGTAGAAAGTCTGTGCGCTACGATAATTCTTGTGACGTTCAAACTTTCCAGACTTTTTGTAACAATGGCTTGAGTGCGATTATCAAGCGCGGAAGTTGCCTCATCAAAAATTAAAATTGCAGGTTTATTTACCAACGCACGCGCTATTAAAATTCTCTGCCTTTGTCCGCCGGAAATATTTTTTGATCCCTCAGCAATAACAGTTTGCATACCCATTGGCATTTCAGCTATATCTTCGGCAATTCCCGCCTGTTGCGCGGCGCGCCAAGCGTCTTCCTGCGTCAATGAAGTTGTACCGATTATGTTTGTAAAAATATCGCCCTGCATAAGTTGCCCGTTTTGTAAAACTACGCCCATTTGAGTTCTTACCGACGGCAAATTTAAATCTGATAAATCTTGACCATCATAATAAATTGCGCCGTTTTTTGGTGTTTCAAAACCTAAAAGCAACCTTACAAGCGTAGATTTTCCGCAACCGCTTTTTCCGACGATTGCCACATTTTCGCCGGCTGAAATTTTAAAATTTATATCGTGCAAAATTTCTTTACCTTCAATGTACGAAAAACTTAAATGATTAACTTCAATAGCACCGCTTAAAATTCCCGCGTCCGGTTTATCGCCGACACTTTCGGGAATTTCTTTTAAAATCGGGCGAAAATTTTCAATGTGCGGCTGAATGGCAAAATATTGTCCGACCAATGGAATAACCCCGTTCAAAGTGGAGTTAAAAGTTGTATAAGCCGCTTGAAAGGCGATAAATTGCGCGTAAGTTATGCCTTGAATTGTTCGCCCTGTGGAGTCAACTTCATTCATTCCATAAACCGCAATGTAATAAAGTGCCATTGTCAAAATAAAAGGCTGAACGCTGCCAATTATTGCATTGTAATTGGATTGCCAGCGAAGTTTTAAATTCCATTTCCACGTTTCGCCAAAAAATTTGCTCCATAAATAATAGGCTTGCTTTTCTGCGCCGTGTTCCCGAAATTTTGCCAAGCCGGAAAAAATTTGCTGAATAGTGGAGCTTTCCTGATTGTTGGCAGAAATTAAATTGCGTTGAAAACCGATAACACGGCGATAAATAAAAGCAGTGATAATGGCGTAGACAAACCAAACGACAACGGCAACGGCGGTTAATTTAAGGCTGTAGTAGCACATTAAAAAAATGCTCCAGAATGAAAAAACAAAACCAAAAAGACTGCTGATAAATTCCGGACTGATTAAACCTTTTATAACGCTGATTCCTTGCATACGTGAGGCAAGTTCGCCGGTCGTAAATTGTCTAAAAAATTTAGTAGACAAAGTTAAAAGCCTTCCCCATAAAGCCGCCTCAGTAGTCATATTAACGCGCGTGGTTATTCTCAAAACGGCAATGGTACGAACGATACTCAAACTTGCAATGGTAAAACCTGTTACCATCATAACTTGCGTTACCGTTGCCAAACTTTGTCGGTCATAAATAGGAATTATATCTTGAAAAATTGTCTCTGTAACAATCGGCATTACAAGAGGAATTAAACCTGAAAATAAACCGACTGCCACGACAGTTTTGTAATCTGCAATCCAACATTGTTTAAAAATAAATTTAATAAGATCCCAAATTTTTAATTCACGTGTAGGAAATCCGCCGTAACATTCAAAAGCAGATTTGTCAATTTCGTTGGCAATGTCGTCGGTAACTTCTAAACCGTCAGGAAATTTTTTTGAAAACATTTTGTATTTTCCCGGTGAATCTTGAGAGAATACGGACAAAATTTTTTCTTTGCCGTAATAGCCAATCAAAGTGCCGTTGTCTTTTTGGTACCAATGAGGAGATAAAGTTACCAATCGCATTTGCATATTTCCTTTTTGCATAAGACGTTGCAAAAGGCGAATTTGATCAAATTTCTTTGTCAGTTCGGGAGCAATTTTTATATTGTCTGCAGGCATTTTTAAAAATTTCGCCACTTGCCGGACAATAAATGTAGCTTCTTCGATTTTGGCATTGCGCGTCAATGTTTCTCTATATTCTGTAGTGTCCTCACCGAATAAATTTGAAATTGCGTTGTCTACCATTAGCCGCTGATTTTTTTTGCGTACTTCAACGCGCCGTGTAAATTCTTTGTCAGCCGCTTGAAAACGCACTCCAAGCAACATTGAAAAAATGCCTTCGTTATCGTGAAATTTTTCCGACAAAGTTTGAAAATTTTCAGAATCGGTAAAAATATTTTTTTCGCGCCAAATTTTTAAAGTGTCGTCGCCTTTGTCAGCCAAAAGTTCAAGCCACGAAATTTTCATCAAATTTGCGAACCATTCCGACATTAAATTTTGAAGTTTTTCTACAGGAATTTTTTCAAATTGCAAAATTTCAATTTCTGAATCTTCCACAGCAAAAATTACAGTTTCAATTTGTCCAAAATCATCAAGCGCAGGAAATGCCGCCAATCCTTCGGATAATTCCGCCAAAAATTCTTGCCTGAAAGCCCCTTCGCCGCGCATAACTGCATAAATTTCAATTTTGCCGCTTTTTACCAATGCAAAATTTTTTGTGTCTTCAAGTTTAAATCTTTGCCCTGCGGAAAGTTGCAAATTTGTTTTTTCGCCTTCAATTTTCAAAATTAAAATCCTCTCAATAAAATTTAATTTCAATTTTTAAGAATTTTTTTACACCGCGTCAAATCGTAAGTTTTTTTATATTAGGACGTGTTGAATAAGTCAGTTTTTAAATTTTTTTTAGATTTTTATTTTTAAATTTACTTTCTTTGCCCAAGCCACAAAGAAAGTAACAAAGAAAAGGCGTTTTTCCCGCAATAATGCGGCGGCGCGCGTCATTGCGCGCCGGGGTGCAGTACTTGCAAACGTTGCACAGTTTTTTTTATTTTTCTATTTAAATGTACTTTTCTTTGGTCGTCCACTAGCCCCTAGTCTCTAGCCACTATATAGCCTCACTTTTCGGATTTTTAAAAAATATTTTGTGGATTTTTCAACACGCACTAGGGCGTGTTGAATAAATAACGAATCAAAAAATGTTGAATAAACACGAAGTACTAAGATGGCGCACAGGACGTGCGCCATAGTCGGTGCGTTTTTTTCGCGGACGAAAAAACAGCACCGCAAAAAAGCCTTTTCTTTTGTTACTTTTCAACTAAAGAGCACGCTTTACTGCGTAAACCGCGCAGGGCGAGCAAAGAAAAGTAAATTTAAATATAAAAATCTCAGTAAAAAACATTTTACCCAAAATCCCTAACAACTACCCTACTACCACACTACTCCTGAGAGTCATCGCGTTCAGCAATTAAATGCTTATAAGGACCGTCGTGCGAAATTAAATCATTATGGGTGCCGCGTTCGACAACGATACCATGATTTAAAATGATAATTTCATCAGCGTCACGAATGGTAGAAAGTCTATGCGCCACGATTAAGCAACTGCAACCGCGTCGGCGAATATTTTGGAAAATAATATGTTCAGTCAGCGGATCAAGTGCAGAGGTTGCCTCGTCCAAAATTAAAAGCGAAGGATTATTTGCAAGAGCGCGCGCAATTTCCAAACGTTGACGTTGCCCGCCGCTGAAATTGAAACCGCCTTCTGAAACTTTTGAATCGTAACCGTTATCAAGTTTCAAAATATCTTCGTGAATACAAGCATCTTTAGCCGCTTGAATGACATCAGATTTTTTTATTGAATCGTCAAACAAAGTTAAATTTTCCGTAACAGTGCCGGTCAGTTGGAAAATATCTTGGTCAACTGCAGAAATTGAATTTACAATCGACGCGCGCGGAATTTCCCGACGCTTTACGCCGTCAAATAAAACTTCGCCGCTCCATTCTTCATATAAACCTGTAACAATTTTTGCAAGCGTAGATTTTCCACTGCCTGAACTGCCGACAATCGCCACCCAACGCCCGGGCTCAAGGTGCAAATTAAAATCCTGCAACAAAGGTTTTTCTAAAGGACTATAGCCGAAAACAATATTTTTAAGTTCCAATTCGCCTGACAATCTTTTAACATTGTCGGAAGTTATTTCGTCCGCGCAGTTTAAATCGTCAATTTCATAGCGGCGAACATCATTTAAACGTTGCATTTGAGTCTCTGTAATTTGCAAAGTAGATCCCAAACCCAAAAGTGAATTTACAGGAGCTTGAAAAGACGCCATAAGATTTTGAAAAGCTATAAACATTCCCGCAGTCATTGCGCCGTCCATAATCGAAAAGCCGCCAATCGTCATAATCAATGCGCCGTTAATACTTGCAAGCAAAGTCGGAATAATTGTAGCCGTCATTTGCCAGAGTGTGGCGTCTTGACTTGCGGCTAAAACTTTTGCGCGATAACCTGCCCATTTTGTAAAAAAATCTGATTCGTTGCCGTTAGCTTTAATGGTTTCAATCATAGATAAGCCGTTAATGGTAACGCCATAATTTTTGCCGGCGTCCTGCTGAATTTTCATATTTAAATCCGTCAAATGACGCCGCAGAGCAAAGAAAATAATAATATCGACACAAGAAAAAGCAACGCCGATAATGGTTAAAGTAACGTTATATTGAAGAAGTAAAAGCAAATAAAATATCGCAACAAAAATATTGAAAAGCGCGTTGGCGGCGGGACCCGATAAAACACCGGCGATAGATTCGTTATAACTGACTCTGCCGGCAACTTCGGCGGCGTAACGTTGATTAAAAAATTGCATCGGCAATCGTAATAAATGCCAAAAAAAACTTGACGAATCAGCCAGAGTCAATTTACGTTGCCAACGTGTCAAAATGACAGATTGCAACCAAGTCATAACGCCGCAAATTACAAAAGCTAAAGTCATGGCAAGCATAAAATTAAACATCCAATCAGGATGCTTTTTAGTCAAAATATCGTCCAGAAAAATTTGACTGAAAACAGGTGAGGCAAGTCCCGGGATTATCATAGCGAAATTTAAAAGCAAAATAAAAACAGCCGCCCATTTATCTTGCAAAAGTTTTTTGGCAACATCAGCAAAAACATTATATCTTTCGCCTTCAGGTTTAAAATTTTCATTCGGTTCAATTTGTAAAGCAACGCCTGTATAAGAGGTTTTAAAATCAGCCCAATCAACAGTACGCCGCCCCATTGCGGGATCGTTCAAATAAGCCTTGCCGTTTTTGATACCTTCCAAAACTACAAAATGATTAAATTCCCAATGAATTATCAGCGGGTAAACGCCGACTTCTTTAACTCTGTCGGCGTTTCTTTTAAAACCTTGAGCATTACAGCCGCGATTTCTGGCGGCACGAAGTACACAACTTGCCTTTGAGCCGTCACGATTAACGCCACATTCTTGGCGCAATTTTTCAAGCGGTATCCACAAATTATAATGAGCAAAAATCATTGCCAATGATGCCGCGCCACATTCTGTAGCTTCCATTTGTAAAATTGTCGGTACTTTTACCCGTGAGTCGTCCATTCCAAAAAATGATTTTATTTTTTCGATTATTTTCATTTTAACGACTCCTGAGCCATTGACTTAATTTATAAAAAACTTTCTCAATAGGCGGCTTACGTTCAACAATAATGGAACCTGTGCAAAAACTGCCGGGCGTAATCGGTTTATGTTCGCCGACTTTTGAAGTCCACAAATAGCCTGATTCAGAATCATCATCTTTGACTAAATCAAAAGTAACTTCCATAACCGCGCCTTGTTGTGCTTGCAAAATATACTGTGCAAGTTGAGCATTCCCCAAATGTTGCTGAACGCCCTGCATAGTCATCGGATATTGAGAAACAGTTCGCACTACGCCCAACAAACTGCCTGATTGAGAGACATCAACGCCGTTTGGCGCAAGTTGCACCGACATACCTGCCTGTACTCTTTTTCCCATATTGACGGGAATATATAAAAGCCCCGTCAAATCATCACGATTTTGAGTAATTCGCACGCTGCAAATTGGAGTACCCGCAGAAATCATTGTACCTTCGTCAACCATAATTTCATCAACTATGCCGTCATAATCGCTGTAAACATCTTCAGCCAATGTTTGCTGATATTCTTTTGCGTTGTATTGATAAGCGCGATTCATGGCGTCTCTGTCATTTGAGGCAAGCCCCATACCGTACTGAGCCATTTTGGTATCTGCCAACTGCCCTGCTTGCGATAAATGCGCTATTAAATCGCCTTTTTTTACTTCCATGCCCGGCTTTATATATAAACGTTCAATTTTTCCACCCGTGACGTGAGAAATATTCAAAACGCCGGCGGAGTCCATAATTAAGCCCATACCGTCCGCCTTGACAGTGAACGCACCAAAAATCGACCATAAAACTACCGAAAACAACAAAACTAAAACGGCGATTAAAGCCATCCACGTGATAGGCGTTGTTATATCCAACATTGTATCCAGTTTTTCGGGTGAACGTAATTTATCAAGTGCTTCTTGGCTGAATATTTGATTTTTATCAGTCAGCAATTTATTTTTGAACTCCTTTCAATCAGGTTTTAGGTCGCGTTGGTAAACTCCATTTTATAATGGTTATTAAATTTTTTTATATTTCAAGAACTTTTTCTTTGATTGTCAAAGTAGTGGGATAGTGGGATAGTGCGGTAGTAAAAACTATACCACTACACCGTGATCGACGTTTACTAGGGCGTGTTGAAAAAAATCAATTTTTACTGATGAATTTTATTTGCTGAAATGTTTTTATTTTTAAATGTACTTTCTTTTTTCCAAAGCAAAAAAAGAAAGTACCAAAGAAAAAGTGCATTTTGGAATCCGCAAAGCTACTAGAATGCCGCACGCTCTTAGTAGGTAAGCTCCTTTTGGTCGCTCCAACTTTACCGCACGCCCTTAGTAAGAAATTTCCGTCCGCACTTTGCGGATTTAAAAAAAAATTGTGGATTTTGGAATTTACCAACAGTCCCTAGTTTGTTAGTTAGTACTACTCAACTAACAACTAACAACTAACAAACTACTCCGCTAAAGTTACAGTGACTTTCATACCGTCATCAAGACCTTTTTGCGCGGAAGTAATAATAATTTCGCCTTCATTGAGTCCCGACAAAATTTCTATAAAATGTCCGTCATCTGCGCCGGTTTTAATTGCGCGCTTTTCCAAAATATTATCTTTAGTCACGATAAAAACAAAATCTTTATTGGCGGAAAGCGCGGCAAGCGGAATAGTTAAAGCATTACGCGGAGTCGTTCTGATTAACGATACGCCGTTATAAGTTTGTTGCTCCAAAATTCCCGCGCTGTTATCAACTTCAAAAATAATTTTCCTCATTGCGGCGGGTTGATTTAAATTTGGAATAATATCACGAATAAAAACAGGGAAATTTTGAGAATTGCCCAAATTGCCGACGCTGTATTCAGTGTCATATGCTTTTTGCATAACCCGCGAGTTTCTGAAATTTAATTCAAAAGTTTCGCCGACAGAAAATTTTTTTGCAGCGGCGTCTTCAATAGGCAATGAAAAATTCAATTTTGAAAAATTGGCAATCAAAGCAACGGGAGTACCTGCAGTTATAAACGCGCCGATTTGTTTGTATAAAATGACAACTTCGCCGGAAATTGGAGCCAATACTTGTTGAGCAGAATCTTTTACAAGTAACTGTTCTTTTTGAGCTTGAACTTCGCTTAAATTAGCCTGCGCGGCTTCATAATTTAATTTTGCCTCGTCGTATTTTTCCAAAGAAGTAGCATTTTTTTCTTTCAGTCGTTCATAACGTGCGAAAGAATTTTTTGCTTGAAAAACTTGCGCTTCAGCCTTTGCAATGGCACTTTCAACCTGCTTAATTTTTAGCGGCAATTCTTCGTTATACACTTCAAATAAAACTTGCCCTTGATTTACTTTAGAATTTTTTTGAATAAAAACATTTTCAATTTT
>CAJOGS010000023.1 GCA_905234045.1 uncultured Selenomonadaceae bacterium
AGACATCCGCACGTTCATATAATGTTTTCAGAGAGATTGATAGATGAAGTGGAAAAAAAGAAAGAAAGAGCCGCCCAAGATTTTTTCAAATATCCGGCGCGAAAGAAAAAAGACGGCACAGAGCCGACTTTTGAAGAAAAATATAGACGCGGATCGCCAAGAGACCGAAAATGGTGCAATCGTCAGTATGTTTGCCAAATGCGAGAAGATTTAGCGAAAATCGAAAATGAAGTATTGTGGAAAAACGGCTATTCAATTCGAGTAGACCACCGAACATTAAAAGCGCAGAAAGAGGAAGCGGAGAAAAAAGGGGATACTTCACTAGCGCAACTTTTTAATCGAATGGCGGAAGAATATATTGGAGTTGTTTCGTGCAAAGATAGTGATGACCCGAAATTGGAACGTTTAAAAAAATTTCGTTCGTTGAGAAATCGGCACTTCGATTCTGTTTTAAGAAAAGATTCAGTGGAAAAAGAAATAGAAGAACTGGAGACAAAGGACGCAGTACAAAAGGTGGTGATGAAAGCGCGGGATTTTTTCACTTCGGAGGAATTTCTTGCACAAAAATTTGATACTCCTCAATTACAAGAGTTGAAAGAAAAAGTGAAATATGAAATAAGAGAAGTAAATCACTGGAAACGCTTAATAATTTCGCAGCACGACGCCGAAGAAAAAGCGAGACTTGAATATATGACGCCTTCAGAACGCGAAATTTGGCAGAAATATTTTGAAATGCTGAATCAGAAAAAGCAGTTGGCAAAATTTGTAGAAGAGCACACAAATCCCGATTCCAAAGATGGGAAGATGGAAGAAGTAGTGACGGGGGCAAAAGGGCAAATTTTTGCTATTCTTTCCTCAGCTACCCTTCTTAAACCTTCCATTAAAGAAATCAAGAAGAAATTGGAAACGCCCGACTGTAGAAAAAATATTTTGCTTGTGACACATCAAATTTTGCAAGCCAATTCTTTAGCAAGAAAAATATTGAGATTGGAAAGTGAGAAACTGGATCGGGCAGTTGACGACCTTAAAGCTGAAATTTTTTATCAATCCATTTCGGATAAAGAGTATTACAAGACGCGAGAAATTTATAATATCCTGCGTCGTCAGTATTTCGAGTTGAAAAAAGAATATGAAAAACAGTCGGAAGTGAGGTACAGCTACCAAAAGAAAGTAATTTCAACATCAAGAGCAATGGAAATGGCAAAAAATATTTTCGTAAAAGGCGACTTGAAAAAGTTACGCGCATCGCTCCGAAAATATAAAAAGGACACAGAAAAATTAGCTAAAAATCTGGAGGTTTTTCATCAGCACGAAGAAAAATTAAAAAGCACAAAAATTGCCCCCGAAAATCAAGCCACATTGTGGCAAGAAAAATATTTGCTGACAAAAGAAAAAATGTCATTAGACCTTGAAAAAACGCGCCTTGACGATTTAAAAATTTCACTTGAAAAAGAAAAAACAGAATTAGAGGAAATCTGTAATAGCCCCGAAGCAGTCCGCCAAATTCAACTTATCGCCGCCTCCATTCTTCGCAAAAATCACAAATTTGTAGAAAAAGTTTCCGAGACAACTAAAAAAATTCAAGATATTTCCGCACGTCTTAAACGCACTAAAACTCAAATGGACGTTATGGAAGTACAACTAAAATCAGAACGCCGCACTACTTTTTATCAAGTTTTAGAACCGAAATACAGCGACAAAAGAGCCGCCGCTTTAATTGCTGATGCTTTTTTAGGCGATTCTCACGCCGCGCAACTTGTCGCACGTTCTTCCTCCAATAACCTTGAAATGGAAAAGGACTGGGAATTGATGTCCGATCTCGATAAAGATGAACTCATTCACAAGCAAATTTTCCGTGACTTATAGTTTCTTATTTATTCATTTTCTTTCTTTTACCAACAAAAAAACTTCCCACAAAAAAGAGGAAGTTTTTTTATTATTTCATATAAATTTTTAAATATTTTTTTGAAGTATAATGCCGGATTGAGAATTTTGGTAAACAGTTATATCGGTTGAATTATTTTCAAACGCTTTTATACACTGGTCGATTTCATCAGCACTGAAAATTTCGCCGTCTGCGAAAATTATCTCATCTATTCGACAATTTTCCCCTCTATTCCAATCCTTTATGCGTAAAACCTCGCCTGTACCACACAGAGTTGCCAACATATCATCTTTATCACTTCGCCAAAGAACATCTGAACAACTTACTTCTTCTGTGAATTTAAGCGTGTCATTTCCGCTGTCTACAGGTCTTTTTGCCCAATCTTTTATCACATTATTTATTGTATCGTTGCCGCTACCTGTTCCCCAAATGTACGTATCGTCTCCGTAACCACCTTCAAGATAATCATTACCTGCGCCACCATCGAGGGTATCATTGCCTTTTAAGCCATAAAGGCTATCGTTGCCTTCCTTGCCTAAAATTATGTCGTCTATTATATCTCCGCCTTTTAATATGTCTGCGTTGCTTGTTCCTTCGCTAACTTGTACCCTTTGACTTATTTCTTCACTAGTCATAACTGTTCCATCCTCAAATATGACTTTATCAAATTGGCTGTATTCACTGAGGAAAAATTGTTTTACTGTCAGATTTTCCCCAGTTGCCTTATTTTCTATCACTAAATCATTATTTAAAACTTTGAATGACAATTCGTCCGCTACTAATCCGTTTATCTCTAATATATCCTTCCCGCTGTCTAACGAACTACCTCTCCAATCAATGATTGTATTGTTGATTGTATCATTGCCACTACCTACTCCCCAAATATAGGTATCGTCTCCGTAGCCGCCTTCAAGATAATCATTACCTGCGCCGCCATTCAGCGTATCATTGCCTTTTAAGCCATAAAGACTGTCGTTGCCTTCTTTACCTAAAATTATGTCATCTATTAAATCATTGCCTTGTATTGTGTCATCTGCGCTTGTCCCTTCGGTTATCTGCGCTCTCGCCTTCAATTCTTCATTCGTCATTATGCTGCCGTCTTCAAATTCAATTTCTTCTATCTGATTATACTTACTCTGGAAAAATTGACTGACTGTAAGTGTTTCTCCTCTTTCTTTATTTTCTATTACTAAATCGCTACCTACTGCTCTGTAATCCAATCCATCTGATGATACACCCTTGATAACCAGCTTATTTTTGCCACTGTCTACAAATCTTTTTGCCCAATCTTTTATCACATTGCTGATTGTATCGTTGCCGCTACCTGTTCCCCAAATGTACGTATCGTCTCCGTAACCGCCTTCAAGATAATCATCACCTGCGCCACCGTCCAGCGTGTCATCGCCTTTCAACCCATACAGACTATCATTGCCGCCTTCTCCTAAAATTATATCATCTGCATCTCCACCTTCTAACTTATCTTCGACGTTTGTTCCTCTTGTAGTTTGCGCTTTTTGTATTATTTCTTCACTTGTTATAATTGTTCCATCTTCAAAGATGATTTTTTCTAATTGACTATATTCACTGAAGAAAAATTGTTTTACTGTCAACTTTTCTCCACTTCTCAAATTTTCTATCACCAAATCATTGTTTGAAACTTTGAATGAAAGTTCGTCTGCTTTCGCTCCTTTTACCTCTAATTTATCCTTTCCGCTATCCAACGCATTTCCGACCCAGTTGAGAATTGTATTGTTAATTGTGTCATTCCCATAGCCATTACCCCAAATGTACGTGTCGTCTCCATAGCCACCTTCAAGGTAATCTTCGCCTTCACCGCCATTCAGCGTGTCATTGCCCTTCAACCCATACAGACTATCGTTGCCTTCTTTACCTAAAATTATGTCATCTATTAAATCATTGCCTTGTATTGTATCATCTGCGCTTGTCCCTTCGGTTATCTGCGCTTTCGCCTTCAATTCTTCATTCGTCATTATGCTACCGTCTTCAAATTCAATTTCTTCTATCTGATTATACTTACTCTGGAAAAATTGATTGACTGTAAGTGTTTCTCCTCTTTCTTTATTTTCTATTACTAAATCGCTACCTACTGCTCTGTAATCCAATTCATCTGATGATACACCCTTGATAACCAACTTATTTTTGCCGCTGTCTACAAATCTCTTTGCCCAATCTTTTATCACATTGTTTATTGTATCGTTGCCACTTCCTGTTCCCCAAATGTACGTATCGTCTCCATAACCGCCTTCAAGATAATCATTACCTGCGCCGCCGTCTAACGTATCATCACTGGCGTTTCCTATTAATGTATCGTCTCCTTCTGTTGTTTCAAATTTTGATACTTTTTCTATCAATTCTTCACGATTTAATACTGTTCCATCGGCAAATACAATTCCATCCAATTTAAATACATCATCTTTAAACCAATCTACAATCGTTATTTCTTCTCCTGTTTCTGTGTTTTGAATATACGCATTTTCGCTCTTATCTCTTACGAATTTCAAATTTTCAAGTGTAATTCCACTTCCCATTCGGAGATATGCTGTGCCGCCTGTTTCTTTTGCTCGTTGGAGATTGGATGCATTTGTTATTGTGTCGTTCCCGTCTCCCTTATTCCATACATATGTTACTTTTTCTGTTCCGTCGTATTCGCCATAATAGTTCGGATCATCTCCTCTTGAACCATATAATTTATCATCGTCTTTGCCGCCTATGATAATTACATCTGTTCCGTGCGCTTTTATTGTATCTTGTCCTTCTCCTCCAATTATTATCGAATTTCCTGCATTACTATAAAGGCTACCGTTTTCTTCTGTGCCGACTATCATATTTCTTCCGGCTGAATAAATCGCCTCTGCCAATTCATCATTTTCGCTTATAATTTCTTGGCACATTTTTTGATATTCTTCATTTCCTGAAAGTCCAATAGACTGCATCGCATTTGCTAACTCGGATAAATCTTTTTTGCCTTCCTCAAAATTATCTGCGATTTTTGCTTCAAGCATTTCCTTTACTTCTGAAAAATCTATGCGAATTTCTCCTGCTTCTACATCTATTACAATCGCTATTTGCGTCAAATATTCTGCCGCTGTCGTTTGCGCTGATATCCAACCCTCGTAGTATCTCTTGATATTATCATATAAATCTGAGAGTAATGGGGCTGTCCACTTTGTCGGATTATTTCCTCCGTTATATTTTGTTCCATAAAATTTCTCTATCACATTCAATTTTCGAGCATCCATATAATTTCCTCTGCTCGAACTGTTTTCCTTATTTCCTGCCATTGTGCACAATATCTGATCCAGTATTTCGGATTTTTCGCTTTCTCCTGTTGTTTCTTGATACTGTCTCAATAAATTTTTTAAATCTTCATTTTCGGACTTCATCATTATTTGCCAGCTGTTTTCTAACATTCCGCTTTCCGGCAAATATATTTCTTCGGCGACTTCTTCTGACACTTCAACTTGATTTTTGTTATAAGTATCTATTTCGTTGACTTCAAATGTATAATCGCTGAGTTCTCCTGTTGTTCCGTCTGCTTTGGTGAAGAATCCGATTTTTTCCAAAATATTCCCTTCATCTTCACTTGTACTATTTCTTTCTTCGTTCAACTTTATCGATTCTATTCCAAGTTCTTCTAAAGTCTTCAATTCGCCTTCCTGAGTCATTCCATCCCCGTTATCAACCCAAACGCGCAGTTTCAACCACGCTGAATCTTGCGAGTCTATCACGCCGTCTTTATTTTCGTCCAATTCTTTCAACGCTTGATAACCGTCTTTTGCTTGACGACCATTCTTTAATATCGTCTTGTCTCCAAATAATTCCTTCCCGTCATCTATTATTCCATTCTCATTTAAATCTACAACGAGTAAACCTTGTTGCTCTCCTATCCACCCTGTTCGTTCTGCAAATCCGTCCCCGTCATAATCAAAATAAACAAAACTTGCTCCCAATCCATTTGCTTTGCCTTCTTCAGACAAATTCAATACTACCGGATCTATAGCTTTGCGCAACCTATCCAGTAAATCTTTCAATTTCTTTAGAATAGGCGGATCAAAATCTATACCTGCACTTCCACCATTTTTGGAACCATTACCATTGCCGTTACCACTACCATTGTTAGGACTAGAACCAGGAGGTTGCGGCTGATTGTTTGGATTATTACCCGGTGATTGTGGATTATCACTAGGAGTATTATCAGAATTACCATTTGGTTTATTATCATTATTTCCAAAGTTCGCATCATTATTTATTCCACCATTATCTACAATTCCTTGATCTTCTAAATATTTAGTAGGAATTTTTATTGTACGTTCTCCTGGAGCGAATATAAAATTATCTGCCGGCACATAAATAGTTATTTCCGTTATACGGTCATCTTCACTTTCTTCAATTCCTTTTCTTTTGGCGTAATCATCAAGTGTTTCTTTGCCAAGCATTAAATTAGCTAACATTATACCTGCATTTGCGAATATTCTAGAACCTTTTAATGATTTATTTGGAAAATTTTCCCCGACATCTGCACCATTTATTACTAAATCTAAACTAAACTTAATAATGTGTGATATTTCAGTATTTTCGTTTACTTTTGAATTTGCATCTTTTGCTACAGCATAACCATCCGCTGCTGTAATAGCGAGATTTAATAAGATTCCTGCTACTTTAACTTGTGGTATAGGACAGAATTCAATCGCTAGCACCGTAAAATCCAATAATGAAGCTGAAATGTCAGTAGAAATAAAATCTTTTATATCAATATGCTCTTGCTTACTCACAGCTTCAGAGAAATTATAGGCGTTATTTCCCAAGTCAATTATTGCATTACCTATTGTAAGTCCAGACAAAATTGCTTTAACCTTCATAAACTCCCTCTTTTATATTTTTAATAAAATTTAATATTGCAAAATAAATCATCAATAGACCGCAAAATAGCATACTATAATAAGTCATAAAATCCCATAATACGCCAAGCCAAATTCTATTATTACTGTGTTCTAAAGTGTAAATCATTTTACCATTACACTCAAATTGATGAACAATATGATTTTTTTCCCAAATTACAACATCTTGCTCATAGTACTTTCTAAAATCTGCTTCGTAATCGAATAAATATCCATATATCTGATAAATTTTCTTATCTCCTGCATCAGGCATTATCAAAAAAGTTCCATCGTCATCATTATGTTTTAAGATGCCTTCCATTCTTGTCAATGAATCAAATGTTTCTTGCTTGACAAATGGTCTATCCATTAAAACAGACGCCCAACTTAACCAAATTATTACAAAAAACACAGCCAACGCTTTCCAATGCTTCCACCAATTTTTTATTGGCGTTCGTGGTCTGATGATATAAGCCGTAATAAGAAAAAAAACATCAAAGATTGATATGATTCCAATGGGCGAACTATAAAACACCTTTAATTCATTCAAAATTTCTGCCATTTTCACCACCTCCCATTTTTCTGACGCGCATATTACTATATAATTTTTGATTTGTCAATTTTTTGCAACAATTTGAATTTTTCAAGTGACGGCGCGCCTCAAGTTTTAAAGTTGAAATTTCTTGACATTGAAATAGAAGTGAATGTTGCGGTTGGGTTCTCTCTCCTTCTGCTTCGGGAAAAAATTGCAGCGTTAGCGGGGGCAATTTTTTTCCCCGCATACAATGTCTATAAAGTATACAATGTATATAGATTTCATTTTTTCCTTTTTTTCGCTGTTTTTTTGGCGTTCTAATGCGGGTCTACAAAATTTTCAGAATATTCACAGGTTATCAGTTATTGGTAAGCAGGTTATCAGTTATTGGTAAGCAGGTTATCAGTTATTGGTAAGCAGGTTATCAGTTATTGGTAAGCTAATTTGACGCCATTTGTGGAGCGCGTCAGGACGCCATTAAAAAAAAACGCCGCGTTGTGACGCGGTTTAAAAATTCAGGTAAAATTCATTTATCTGACAACTTTTTTCAGAGTTCTGAAAATTTAAAAGAAAATGGCGTGAAAGTTAGGTTTAAAAATTGATAAAAATGGAGCGTATTTTTCCATTTTTTCCGACATCAAAAGAGAAATTATTGATGAAATTTTTCTCAACAAAGAATTTTAAAACAATCTCGGCAATTTGACGGGCGTGTTGTTTTTGAATTGAACTTGTGTCTTCCAAACCACAAGCCTTGTAGAGAGAATCGAAAAGAATGGTATGACGTAAGGGCTTAACGCGCTTGTTGGTTTTAGAAGTCTCTGCACTGCCTTTAATTTCGAGAATACGGCGCAAAAGAAAATGGTTAATGGCGATAGTGCGAGGAGTAGTTCTAACAGGAGCTTGCATAAGATAAGAAGGACAAGAAATAATTTGGTCTTTCATTTCAGCGATAGCAAAAACGGGACCTTTGCGAAGGAAATGAATCAAAGTAGCAGGTTGCCCGTTAATGGACATAGAAAGAGATTCAGAAGGCAAAAGGTAACCATGAAACTCGAAGTTGCCAATGGGAGAATCATAAAATTTTTTAGTGCCGTCCATATTAATTTCGATGCGAATGGCAGCGAGTTTGTCTAAACTGTGAATGACAGCTTTTTGAAGAGCCGGAGTGACGAAGTGACACGCGCCCAAATGTCTGCAGATGATAGAGGCGGTGGTGTATTCATTTTCGGCGATACGTTCGGAAGTAATGGCGTCAAAAACGGCATATTCAAATTCAGTAAATTTGGAATTAGCGGAATAAAAATTGGTAATAGCAACGTTGCTTTTGATGTTTTTGTATCGGCTTTCACAGATTTCAAACGAAATTTTAGTTTCGCCGTCGATGCACATTTCAAACATTTTGTGAGTAAGATTGTCGATAAGAATTTTGAAATTATCAGTCGGGTAAATTTGAATGTTGGGCAGATCGTTTTTAATTTTTGTACTCAAAATAAAATCTCTCCTTGCAAAATTTTTGGGATTTGGTAGAATAAGAACGTAAAAATATAAAAAGATATTTGGGTTGACTTGTCCCGAAGCGTTTGTATATCACCAAAGGAATTATACAGAATTCCGAAACGCAAAACAAGTTTTTTTGTTTTTATATGTCGTTAGAATGATGAACCTTTTTAGATTCAACGAGTTGCCCAGCGGGGTTAATATGGTAGTCAGTGAAGTTGCCGGTATGAGTAAAATATTCTTCATCGGGCATAGGTTCAAAAAAATCAACAGAAGGATAGTAATTAAACCCGATGTCGAAGTTAGAGCCGAAACGATTTTTTAAACAAAGAAGTTGAATTTTACGAGGATTTAGGCGTTTAGCCTTCTCGATATTTTCATTAACGCGCGCAATATCAGTTCCGTTGTTGTTCTTGCCTAAAAGAAGTTGCAAGCCAAGAATAACATCAGCGGAATATTCAACAGAGCCGGATTCTTTAAAAGATTGAAAGGAAATTTCTGTGTTGTAGTTTTGTCGGTTAAGACTGGAAATAACGATAAAAGTGGTGTTGGTCTTGCGTTGAAAGTTTTTGAGTTTGAGAAGAGTATAATCAATGGCATTTTTGGTATTGTCGGAATTGCCGACTAAAATTTGAAGGTAGTCAATAACAACAACGGGAGGCTTGTGAAACTTATCGCAGAAAAGCTGAAGGCGTTCAAGAAGTTTGTCGATGTCAGGGTTATCGAGTTCCAAAACGCGCAGATTGATATTATCGATAGCTAAAGAGTGTAAAACGTTGTCGAAAGAGTCACGGTGTTCGTAGAACTTACTTCTGCCAATGTTAGCGGCAGTCAAAGGTTTCTGGAGATTACGTTCAATTTTAAATACTTCACGAGCAACGGACTTGGAAAAGAGTTCGCCTTTGCTCATTTCGTAGCTGACGAAAATGCAATTTTCGCCACGTTGAGCAATTTGGTTAAGAAGTTGCCAGCAGAAAGAAGTTTTACCGAGAGCGGCTAAGCCGCCAACGATGTAAATACCCGGTAAAAAGCCGGATAATTCGGCATCAAGGTTATCAAATCCGGTTAATCTGTCAGCGAATTGTTTTCTGGATTCGAGATAATCTAAAAAAGTGTTAGAAAAATAGTCAGCGGATAATTCGCCAAATAAGACAGCATTTTGTTGGCGTTCGATTTTTAGAAGTTCAAATTGAGCGATTTTAATTTTATTATCAATGATGTCAGCAAGTTTGGCACTGCCTTGTTCGATTAAGATTTTATTTGCGTCGAGTTTAGGAGAGTCGAAGTCGTCAAAGTAAAAAGGTAAAGAGGAGAAGCCCAGAAGTTGCAATTTGTGGCAAAAGTCATCCGCAAAATTTTTTCCAGCGTCGTCATTGTCAGCAACAAAGAGGATAGTAGGTTTAGAATTAGGAAAGAAAGATGTTAAAGAGTCAGAAGTACCATTATCAGAAGTGCCGCCGGTGGCAAGACAAGGGAATTTACCATTAGTAGCTTGCCAAATAGACATAGCGTCCCATTCGCCCTCAGTGACGAAAATAAGGCTTGTATCGTCTTTAAGGGTATTAAGCCCAAAAGGAGAGCGAGAACCGCCATATAAGCCTTTTATGGGCGTTTTAGAAGCATTTAAAAGGCGTTCCCGTTCAGATAGGAATAAACTGGCATAATAAGTTAAGTGGGAATTGGGGATTTTGTGGTTAGGTAAGTGAGGAATGATGACGCGAGGAGAAGGAAAATTTTTTTTATTTTCGTCGTAAGAAAGTCTTGAAGAGGGAGTAGACCAAGAAAAATCGACGCCGATTTGAAAAGTAGCAAGAGTGTCATCAGACAAGCCGCGTTTTTCATTAGTTGGCAATTTATGGAAATTAGCGACAGCATTTGAAACGTCGTTGGCGATTAAATTTTGAAGTTTGGTATTGTCAGATTTATTTTTATTCGAGGAGATAGAAGAAGTGTTATCGGAAAGCTCAAGAGAAATTCCATCGTATTCACAGAGTTTTTTAACAGTGTCGGAAAAGTTAGAAATGTCAAAGCCGTAATGAAAGGCGGCAACGTCGATGAAGGAAAATGCTTTACCGCATTTACCGCAGAGGAGACGAGTACCGTCATTAGAAAGAGACGCGCCGGTACCGTCATTGCCGGAACCATTGCCACAACCGATACATTTAAAGCCGTGTTTGACAGGTTCGAGCCAAGCAATAGGAATAGTACGGCTTTTAAGAAAATTGACGGTTTGAGAAAAAGTCATTGAAAAAACTCCTTTCAATGTTAATAATCGTGCGAAATTTTTTGATTTTTTGACTTCGCAGGCGGGGATTTATTTTTTTTGAACATATGAACCTCCAAAAAGAAAAAACGACAAACACGTTTGTGAATGTCGTCTTCCTTAAAATCCAGTATTGAAGTTGAAATAACAGCAATACTAATATATAATACGGCTTAATATTAACGAAAATAAAAATAGAAAGCCGGAACAGCCGAAAAGCCTACGGGATTTCAAGTGAATTTACGACATTCACGAGAATTGCTCTACAATGTTTAGCGACGTTGTAGAGCCTTTTTGCATTTAGCAAAAATAGGAAATTAATTTAGGTGAGTATATCACAGTAGCAACTTCAATTCAAGGAGTAATTAATCGTGTAATGAATTGGCAAGTTGTTGAATACGGTCAAGAGGAAGATTGGTAGCGTCGGCAATGTCGTCGAAGGATTTGTGTTTTTTTAACACGAAAACAACGGATTCAATACCTTCGTTGCGACTGGACAAATTTTGAGAAATGCCAAGTTTAACGTAAAAAATTAGAGTAGAGTAATCGTGTAAATAATGACATTTTTGAATAACCTCAGCATTTAAATTAAGATTAATGTTGACAGAATGGACAATAAGTTCGAGAGAAGAAGAATCGCCATTGAAAGCGTCAGACAATTTTAACAATCTGGAAACAGGTTCGCCTTTATTGTCTCCGTCGTAGAAAACAAAAAATCTGGGAGTCGGAAAAGTAATTAAACCTTTTTTGTAGAGGAATTTTTTATGTTTAACGAGATTGTTGAGAAGTTCAGCAACGTAAGAAAGGCACCTGAAAGGCATATTTTCATTTACAGTAGATTGATGTTCGATAAGGATAAGGAAATTATTACCAATTTTACAGGAGATGTCATTTTTCAAAGCAGAGAAAAAGAAGAATCGAGAGTATTAATTTCAATATCATTGATGCTGGAGAAGTTGGAATTAAGAAGGGAATTGCATAAACTTAAAAGTCTGTCGGGATTATTAAAATAGTCGCGAAATAAAGAATCTTTGAATTGAGGATTGGCGTTAGAAAATTTATCAGGCATAAAATCACCTCGCTAGAATTATACAATAAAAATCAGAGATAGAAAAATAAGAAAAAGTAAAAACGTCTCAATTTTTTCAGTGATACTATAACACATAAAAAATTACTTTGCTGAAAATGCACAAAAAATTGTGCGAAAAGAGTGCAACAGAATTTTAAAATTTGTGATAAGATAAAAAAGACGGGAATTTTTTTATTCTAAAAAAAATTTTCCAAAAAATAGTCAAAAGGAGTGAGAATGAAAATGAATGAAGAGCAAATAGAAATTTACAGTAAATTAATAGAAGTCGGGCAATCTGCAATAAGTTCTTTTGAAATTGAAGACGAACAAGAAAAAGCCGAAGAATTAAAAAAAGAATTTATAGAAGAAGTACACGAATTAGAAAGTATTTGCAACAGTGAAATATTAAAAATGGTAATAGAAATGGTGGTGGACGAATTAGCAACAAAATACAGCTATTGGGAAGTAGACGAGTGGTTATTTAACGATCCAGATGTACTCCCTTTAGATGATTTTTTAAATTAGAAAGAAGGCGGAATCGCCTTTCTGCTAGAATGTTCACTTATGCATTTCACTGCGTGAAATGCGAGGAAAGCTAAATTTGACGCGCTAAGAAGGCGAAAATTGAGTAAAAAAAATGCCAATCGCTACGCTCATTGAACCTGCGGTTGGAGAGGAGAGAAATGAAAAAATGGCAATGTACCACTTTAGGATAAAAACGGACAAAAAGCCGGACGGGACAAAAATTTCAGCAGTGCAACACGTAGACTATATTCGACGTGAAGGGAATTATGCGGAAGAAAAAGAATGGGAAGAAAAAAACAAATTTATAGGAAATTGTATAAGTACAGAAGAAAATAAAAATGGCGGAAGCAAATTAAAATGTCTTTTATACAAAACGGACGAATTTGGCTCAATCCGAAAAACGGAGGAAGGAATAGAAGTAACAGAAAAAGCGACGCCGACAACAATAGCAGTAGCGTTAATGCTTGCTGATGAAACGATGAAGCATAAACCGCTGATAATTTCCGGCTCTACAAATTTTAAAAAATCCATAATGGAAGCAGCAGAAAAATTTAATCTGGAAATAAAATTTGAAAATCGGCTAATGGAAATTGAAAGAAGGAGGCGGCGAGGAAAAATAGGAAAAGAAGAAAAAGCCGCCGAGCAAATATCTTTGGTAAAAGAGACAGTCGCAGAAATTTTAAGAAAATTGGAGGAAGAAAAAACGACCGTAAATGCAGAATCACACGTGGAATATATATACAGAGAAAAAGCATATGAAAGAAGAGGCGGCTGTATCTTTCATTCTCACCATTTACCAAAATGGGCGAAAGAAGACGCGAAAAAATTTTTTAAGGCGGCAGAAAAATATGAAGGAGTAGGAAATCGGCGGTATGTAATTTGCGTTGCCGAATGAATTAAAAACGGTGGAACAGTACCGCCAAATTATAGACGCTTTCATCGAAAAGCATTTAGCGAATCATTATTACGCCTACGCAATCCACGAAAAAAAAGGAATGCTGTCAGAAGAGCAGAGACATCCGCACGTTCATATAATGTTTTCAGAGAGATTGATAGATGAAGTGGAAAAAAAGAAAGAAAGAGCCGCCCAAGATTTTTTCAAATATCCGGCG
>CAJOGS010000024.1:0-2534 GCA_905234045.1 uncultured Selenomonadaceae bacterium
TGTTTGACATAAGCAATCCTTTCAAGCTTTTTCAAACTTATTGTATCAAAGAATTGCTTATGTTTTCTATTTCTACTGATTTTACCAACAGCACCTAAGAAAAGTAAATTTAAATATGAAATATTTTACCAACAGTACTTTCTTTGAACGAGCAAAAAGAATTACTTTTAATAAAAAATATTAGTGAGGATTTAAGGCGGCAATGAATTTTATAAATTTTTTTCGTGAAGATTTAAGCGAAATTTTGGGCGTATATCACGACGGCGAAAAAATATTTTTTGCGCGTTTGACTGACAAAATTGAATTTGACGAAATTAATTTTGAAATTGCTGATAACGACACGCCCGCCATTGAACAGCTTGCAGAAAAAATTAAATTCTTCTGCAACAAAAATCTTTGGCAAGCGTCAAAAATTAGTTTAATTTTGCGCGAAGGTACGGCAACCACTTTTCAAACTGATTTTAAAAATATTCCTGCCGCCGAAATTGAAAACGCGGTAAAAATTTGGGCGGTAGCGCACGTGGAAAAAGAAGCGCAGTACACTTTCATAAAATCTGCTGATGAAATTTGGATGGAGGCTCTGCCCGCGTCGATTGTTGAAGAATATATTTCCGCCTTTGAAAAAAATTCCATGCAACTTTGCAACATTACAGAATTTCCAACAATTTTATCTGACAACGACCGCCCGCCGACTCCATACAACCGCGCCGCTTTTGCCGTCGATATTTTCAAAAATAAAAAACCGCCAAATGTCATTAACAAAAAATTTTCAACGTGGAATATCAAAAAAATTTCGTTGGCGGCGGCGGCGATTTTTTTTATTGCGATTATCGGCTTTTCGGCAAAAATCGGTCACGATTATTATAACGCTTTTAAACGCGCTGAGACGGCTCAGGAGCGTTTAAATAATTTCAGTGATGAAATTTACCTAAACCAGGATTTAAACGCCGTTACAGCCCAAATAAAGCAATTTGACGCGGCAATTTCCACGCAGGATATAAATTCCAAAAATCTCAACGCGCTTTTAAAAATCGGAAAAATTTCTGACGGTAAAATTTTTTTGGACAAAATAAAAGCAACCGACGAAACTGTCGAACTCGAAGGAGTTGCAGAATCGCCGGACGCCGTTAAACTTTATTTGAATCGTTTGAAAAAATTCGTATCGCCAAAAATCAAACTGAAAAATTCAGATGAAATTGACGGGCAAATTATTTTTTCTATAAGTATCAGTTACTGATGAATTATTTTTTAACAGATGTTACCATTTCACGAACTAAATCATTGAAAATATTTCTGTTTTCAGCAGCTTTTTGAGCTTCTGCAGACGGCGCGTAATTTGCATCATCGTTAGAATAATTCAAAGTATAATGAAATTCGCTGTAATAACCGATTGTATCAAATAACATTCTGTCTTCGTCAGACAAAACGATTGTGCCGGCGGCGGCTTCATTTAAAGCACTCTTGGCATAGTTGCGCATTAATTCAGTAAAGTTAATTACAACCGTTAAAGTGTGCTTGTTGACTTTGTCAAAAGTCCATGTGCAGTTTATATCATTCTTTTTCAATGCGGCTTGAAGGTTGCGGGAGAAAAATTCATGATTTTCACGTTCTTCATCAGAAAGATTATCTTTGCTGATGCTGTAATTTTCCATTAATTGTGCAAGATATTTGCCGTCCAAAGTAATTTCAAAAATTTGTTGGGTATTTGTTTCGCGGAAAAGTTCAACATTTCTGATAGCCTTCATATTTTCTTGAAGTATAGCATGGTCGGTGGTGCTTAATGCATTTACAAAACTTGAAGGCATACCGGGCAATAAAAATTTACTCCATTTGCCGTTGCGTTGGACGTGCAAAGTCATTTCAGAATTGCCGTTTTGTGTAATGTAGAACGGGATATTTTTGTTAATGGTAATGTTATTTGAAGGGTTGGTATAAGCCCAATTAAAATTGCCGCTTATTTGCATTGTGCCATCGCGCAAAACTTTTCCTTTACTGTCTGCATCTGCATGGAAAGTATTGCTGAAGAAATCAATATTTTGATTGAAGACACGAGTACTTTGAGTTTCTGAAAGATAAGCCTCTCTGAATTTAAATTCAGCGTTGGAATCTGCAAGAGCGTCGCTCGTACTGAAGAATAAAAATCCACTTGCCGCAACTGCCGCCAAAGTTTTTGACAACTTGCGGCTTTTAATTTTTTCCAAAATTTTCATGAAAAATCCTCCTCAAATTTTGTTGTAATTATATAAAAATTTATTTACAATCAATCATTTCTGATAAAATCATTGATTGTTAATTTACGCTTTGCCGAAATTTCCTTGATAGTTTCAGGCGTCATCGGTTCACCGACGCCTGAAAACGGAATTTCAATAGCACTGTCTGAAGAAATAACCGTGCCGTCAGGAGATTTCAAAATAACTTCCAATGTGTCATTTTCATGCATTGGCTCGGCAAAGTCTGCAGGGTTGCCGTTGACTTTTATTTCAAAACCGATTCGGCTTTTGGGATTCGGTGCTTTAAAATCTATCGCCAAAAGT
>CAJOGS010000024.1:2539-16012 GCA_905234045.1 uncultured Selenomonadaceae bacterium
TCGCTTACCGTGATATTGCGCTTTTCAAGTTTTTTGTATTCAATTACCGCGCCTTCATTAATCAGCGTGTTCAAATTGCCTGGTCTGCCGTTAACCATTAAATCCATATCCGTAATTGTCGGGATATAATATTCTTCGCCGGAATAGAAAATTTTGACTGACGCGCTGACGCCGGAAATATTAAGCACGTCTGAAACTTTCGGCGTATCATTCGGGAAATATTCAATATTATCGCCGTCATGCACGGGCAGGGAAATTTTAACTTCCATTTCGTTCATCAAAATGCGCGGTGTGCAAACGTAACTTAAAGATTTGCCGTTAAGTTTGTAATGAATTTTTTGTCCTGTCGGCGAATAACCGCCGAGTCTCAAAACTTCGCTTATTGTTGTCGGCATTGAAATTCTTATGTCGTCGCCGTCAACCAAAGTTCTTTCAGGTAAGCTGATTTCACCGTTCACAATAATTTTTGCCGTAATATATTGTTCTTTGCCGTTGATTTTAATTTTTAAACTCGGCAACTCTTCAAGAATATCTTTAATTTGAATTACGGGCGTTTCACCGTCCGCGCCAGGTTCAACTTCGATATGACAACCGTTTTTCAAAGGCGTTTCCAAAGTTGCCTCTTCGCCGTCAACCGTCAATTTTGCAACTTCGCCCATACTGCCCGGGAAAAATTGTTTTTCGCCTTCGATTGTTATCATTAAACCGAGTCCCGGCTTGCCGTTCAATTTTCTAAGCTGAACGCCGGCATTTAAAAGCGCGTCGCTGACAGTTAATTTTTGGAAATGGAAAAGTGCATATTCTTCGCCGTTAATATAAACCGTCAAAAAATGCAAAGTATTGATCGTGGCAATTTTTAAAATTCCAAGCGGCGTTACCGCGTCCGGTTTAAAAAGTTCTTGCGGAATATTTGAAATTCCTTCGATAATGTCAGGCTTGCGAACGCCGACGCGCATTGGCGGCATATTCAAAACTTCTGCAATATGTTTTGGAAGATTCGGCGTTAAAGAGCCGCCGCCGACCAACATAATTGCTTGAGGATTTTCATCGCCGTTCAATTCCAAAATAGTTTTCGCTATTGCATCTGCCAAACGTTGAACAGTTTCATCAATGGCATCAATAATATCTTGCGCGGTAAATTCGTTTGTCATTCCCAAAATATCGGTGTAAGTGCCGTTTTGTCCTGCCGCCGCCGCACGTTTGACATCTTCAGCAACGTTGAAATCCAACAATAATTTTTGCGAAAGATTTTCTGTAATTTCATCACCGGCAACAGGTACCATACCATAAGCAACAACCGCGCCGCCTTTAGTAATCGCAACGTCTGAAGTGCCCGCGCCAATATCGACAAGTACCAAATTTAAATGGCGCATTGTCGGCGGAATCAAAACATTTATTGCGGCGATCGGTTCAAGTGTAAGAGCGCGCATATCCAAATTTGAATATCTCAACGCACTTTGCATTGAATCAATAACTTGACGCGGCAAGAAAGTTGCAATAACTTTTGCTTTCGCAAGTCTGCCGCGCTGTCCTACGAGACTTTTTAAAGTTATCCCGTCGAGTTCGTAACTTATGACGCTGAAACCGACGCAATAATAACTTGTCTGTTCAGAAATCAGTTGAGAATTTGCAAGCTGTCCTTGTGCAAGTTGGACGCCGGCAAAGTCCAAATTATTTTGAATTTCAAGATTAATGATGCCGTGAATTTCCATTTCAGCTTCAGCAGTCATTGTGTAAAGTGCGCGTCCTGCGGCGGCAACTGCCGCGCTTGTCAGCGTTCCGACTTTATCTTCAAGCGTGGTACGAACTGAACTTAAAACGGCGGCAACTTGCGGCACGTCGTGAATTTGTCCGTCAAGCATGGCGCGGGTTTTATGTTCTTCCCTGTGCGTTGCAATGACAGTTAATTTGCCGTTTTCTTCGACTTCGGCAACAATGCCTATAACACTGCGCGTACCTATATCCAGTGCGAAAATTTTTTCTTTGCCGTTATTCTGATAATAATTCGGATTAATTATCGGTTCTTCAACTTTTGGCGGTTCAATTTTTTCTTCAACTTTCGGAGTCTCGGCAACTTTTTTGGTGCGCGTAGTTTTAGTTTTCGGTTTTACTTCGTTTGCAGTATCGGCAACTTTTTTATTTCTTGTGCGTTTAGTTTTAGTCGTTGCTTCGGTTAATTCAATTTTTTCTACAGATTCAAGTTGCGGCGTCGGTTCGTCTTTAATTTCTGTTTCAACATTTTTATTTTTGCGAATACGTTTTGGCTTTACTTCGTTTTCAGTTTCAACAGTTTTTTTAGGCGGCATTTAAATTTCACCTCTACTAATATTTTCAGATTATTCCTATTTTACAATTTTGCCGAAATGTTTGCAATAAAAAATAAGAAAAGCCCGCCGAGTTTTCGGCGGATTGATTTTTTTCTTTGTGGTAAATCGAAATTTTTTAAATTTGCTAGTGCGTGTTGAAAAATTGATTGAAATTGCTGATTCACGAATTATTTTTTGTTCTAAGATAGCGAAAAAACAGCACCGCAAAACTTCTTTTCTTTTTGTTACTTGCAAAGGCGACGAGTAATTTTTACAAGACAAATAAAAAGTTCGTTCAAAATATAAAAAAGTTTCAAGAAAAAATTTGAAAACAGACTTTTTCAACACGCCCTAGAGGCTGTTGGTAAAGTGCAACGCTTACAGTTAGCTATCAGCTATTGGCTATCCAACTATCCAACTACCCAATTAATTTTGCAATATAAAAATTTGACAAAATGAAATAAACAGTGTATACTGCAGGAGTTACTGGAGAGGTGTCCGAGCGGTTGAAGGTGACGGTCTTGAAAACCGTTGTACGGAAACGTACCGTGGGTTCGAATCCCACCCTCTCCGCCATTTTTTTTGCCTATTTTTAGTTAATAGCGGTTAGTGCGTGTTGAAAAATTCCAAAAGCCACAATTTTTTTTTAATCCGCAAAGTGCGGACGGTTTGTAGTGTTATAGTGTTATAGTGGTTAGCTGTTAGCTATTAGCTATTGGCTACCAGCTACAAGCTATCAAACTACCGCACTATCCAACTATCAAACTACTTTGACAAGACAAAGAAAACGTACGTTAAATTAAAATAATTCAAGAAAATAATTTGAACACAGAATTAATCAACACGCCATAGTTATCAGATTTTATTTTTTAGCGAAATGATAAAATCTGAACTCAAAAATTCTGTTAAAAAATTTTTTGAGAATTTACTTTTTGAAACTACATATAAAAATCAAATATTCAGAGATCGTTGAACAATTAAGAAATAAAAAAAGTATCATAATTTAATTAATCAACACGCACTAACAGCTAAAATATAACAACTTACTACAACTATAAATTGAATTGACTTTTTTCCTGCAGAATTTTAAAATTACTGCAGATTTTTTTTCAATAAGGAGGGTCACCTGTGTTTTTTTCTAAAAAGAAAATATTATCCACAGCTATTATATTAACACTATCTACAGCAATATTTACCGGTTGTGGAGATGAACAAAAAACGCAACAAGCACAAGTACCTAAACAACAAGT
This sequence comes from uncultured Selenomonadaceae bacterium, assembly GCA_905234045.1. Classification (GTDB taxonomy): domain Bacteria; phylum Bacillota; class Negativicutes; order Selenomonadales; family Selenomonadaceae; genus Quinella. The sequence continues at coordinate 6,096 of CAJOGS010000024.1, forward strand.
AAAAGTTATGAAAGTTGTACAAAGAGATGCGCCACTTTCCAGCGAATACGCGGGGCATTTGGTCGGCACTGATGAAGTAAAAGTACAATCAAAAGTTTCAGGTAATGTTGTAGAAAAATTCGTAGTCGGCGGACAATTCGTTGAGGCGGGGCAACTGCTTTTTAAAATTGACGACAGACAATATCAATCGCAGGTAATGGCGGCGCGGGCATCTTTGGCTCAAGCTGAAGTCAATTATCAAAATGCCAAAATTGATTTAGAAAGAAATGAAATGCTTTATAAAGAAAATGCCATTGCCGAACAATTAGTTACAACTCAAGCCGCCTTAGTTAAAGCGCAGGAAGCGGCAGTCAGCGCGGCTGAAGCAAATTTAAAATTGGCAATGGAAAATTTGGCAGATACTGAAATTTATTCGCCAATGCCGGGACAGTTAGGCGTTGATGATGTTGCTATCGGTACCTTCGTCGGCGCGGGTACAACAACTTTGGTTACTATCGGTTCAATGGATCCAATTTTCGCCCAATTTTCAATCAGCGAAAATGAATATTTGAGATTTATGACGATTCAAGCAATGCAGGCTGAACATAATCCGATTCACGTGTCAATTACACTTTCTGACGGCAGAGAATACCCCTATGAAGGGCGAATTGTCGAAACTGACAGAGAGTTGGCAAATAATACCGGCTCTTTGATTATGAAAGCGATTTTCCCGAATCCCGGCGGCGTTTTAATGCCCGGTATGTTCGCCCGCGTAAAAATGAGCGGCGAAACTATCAAGAACGCTATTTTAGTTCCTCAACGCGCCGTACAACAACTTTTGGATAAATCTTTTGTAATGTGCGTCGGTGCGGACGGAAAATCTGTTGCAAAGTCTGTTGAACTCGGGCAACAAATCGGCAGTTATTATGTTGTTACAAGCGGCGTAACTGCCAAAGATACAATCGTTGTCGAAGGTTTAACCACTCTGCGCGAAGGCGTGGAATTGGCTCCGACTGAAGTAAGCGCGGGCGAAATGGGCTTTACTCTTGCCAACATTACAACCCCTTATCAAACTGACACAATCCAAAATGCTACAAGCGGAAATCCAAATGCTCCCGGCAATTTGAATCGTTAAGGGGGCGGCAAAATGAAATTTTTTATTGAAATTGCCAATGCCCTCTCTAAACGCTTTAAAATGCCTCAAATTGCGTTTGAAGAGTTTCAGATAATAAAAACTGCCTGCAAGCCTTCAAAACGTTTATATGGGCGTTATAATGAAATTTATCGGCAACGTTTAACGTTCCATGAAAAATTTAATTAAGGGGGCGGCAACGTGGCAAAATTTTTTATTCACAGACCAATTTTTGCAATAGTCATTTCGTTGATAATTGTGTTGGTCGGTATTTTGTCGGGAATCCAACTGCCAATAGCGCAGTACCCGCAAATTTCGCCGCCGACAATTTCAGTCGGTACAAATTATGTCGGCGCAAACGCTGAAGTTGTCAATGAAACTATCGCACAAGTTATAGAAAATCAGGTAAACGGTACTCAAGGCATGGATTATATGTCTTCAAACTCTGACGACACGGGCAGATATTCTTTGTCGGTAGTTTTTGAAGTCGGCACGGACGGCGATATGGACTCTGTTAAAGTTCAAAATAATGTTGCCGTTGCCAATCCTAGTTTGCCGGGTGCCGTTCAAACTGTCGGCGTTACAACGCGCAAGGCGTCAAATGATATGGCAATGATGTTGTCAATGTATTCGCCTGACGGCAGATATGACCGCGCTTTCATGAAAAATTACGCAGATATTTATTTCATGGACGAAGTAAAGCGCGTTGACGGCGTCGGCGATGTTAATATTTTCGGCGCAAATTATTCTATGAGAATTTGGCTGAATCCCGACAAACTTGCCGCAATGGATTTAACCGTTAATGATGTCGTAAGTTCCATAAAAGAACAGAATCAGCAAGCGGCGGCAGGTACTATCGGCGCAATGCCTTTATCACAAGGGCAGGAAAAACAATACACAGGCAAACTTCAAGGGCGTTTAACTACACCTGAAGAATTTGAAAATATTATTTTGAAATCGGACGGCAAAGGCGGCTTTGTATATCTCAAAGACGTTGCACGAATTGAAACGGGACCTCAAGCGTATAACATTAACAGTAAATTTAACGGTTTCCCCGCCGTCGGTTTTGGTATTCAGTTGACTTCAGACGCTAATGCAATGACTACCATTGCCGAAGTCAGAAAAATTATCGAACGTGAAAAAGAAAAACTTCCGCCCGGCTTGCAAGTCGCGCAGGTTTTTGATTCAACAGATTATATCCGTGAATCAATAGAAGAAGTTATTCATACCTTCGTTGAAGCGTTGGTATTGGTTGTTATAGTTATTTTCGTTTTCCTGCAAAGTTGGCGCGCAACAATTATACCGTTGCTTGCAGTTCCGGTATCGTTAATTGGAACTTTCGCAAGTTTTATCTTGTTGGACTTTTCAATTAACACGCTGACACTTTTTGCAATGGTTTTGGCGATAGGTCTGGTTGTTGACGATGCTATTGTTGTTATTGAAAACGTTGAACACCACATGGAAGAAGGGCTTGAACCAGTTGACGCAACCGAACGCGCAATGGACGAAGTTCAAGGCCCGGTTGTAGCTATTGCATTTGTATTGGCGGCGGTTTTCGTACCCGTTGCATTTTTAGGCGGTATGACAGGTGTACTTTACAGACAATTTGCGCTGACAATCGCAATTTCAATGGCGTTATCTGCGTTCGTCGCTTTAACTTTGACTCCTGCACTTTGTGCAATGATTTTAAAACCTAAAGATCCGAATAAAAAAGACGGAATTTTAGATAAAGCGTTTGGCGCGTTTAACCGTTGGTTTGAAAGTACCAAAAAAGGCTATGTTAGTGTTGTTGCAGGATTTATCAAACGTTCATCATTGGCGTTTGTCTGCATGGCAATTATTTGCGTTTTAACCGGCTGGATTTATATGCGCTTGCCGTCAACATTTGTACCTGATGAAGATCAAGGCTTTTTCATGACGGCAGTTAATTTGCCGGAAGGAACTTCAATGAACCATACGCAAGAAACGATTGACAGACTTGCAGGGCACGTTATGAAAGAAATGCCCGGTCTGCAAGCGTGTATGTATTTGGCGGGACTTGATATTATGTCATTCGGTTCAAAACCAAATTCAGGGTTAATTGTCTGCAGTTTGGAATCATGGGGACAGCGTGACGTTTCAGTTAATGATTGTATAGGTAAAATGTTCCAACTTGGCGCAATGTACGCGCCGGAAGCGCAAGTTATAGCGTTCAATATGCCGGCGTTGCCGGGTCTCGGCACTGTCGGCGGTTGGTCATTGCAACTTCAAGATCAGGCGGGACACACTAACGCCGAATTAAATGAACTTGCTCAAAGAATTGTTGCAAAGGCGAATCAACGCCCCGAACTTCAAGGCGTCCGCACAACTTTTAATATTGCCTCTCCAACTGTCGAATATGAAATTGACAGAGAAAAAGTAAAACATCTCGGCGTTGAATTAAGCGACGTTTTCACGGCGTTACAAGTCAATTTCGGCGGTATGCAGGTTAATGACTTCAACCAATTTGGACGCACATATAAAGTTATGTTGCAGTCTGATATTATGTACCGCTCGGAGGCTGATTCTGCGAAATTTATTTTTGTCAAAGGCGATGACAAACAGAGAATTCCGCTGGATACTTTGATAACTTCAAAACTCAGCACGGGACCTACTCAAATTTCAAGATTTAACGGCACACGCGCAATACAATTTCAAGGCAACGCCGCGCAGGGCTATTCTTCAGGGCAAGCAATGAACGCCATTGAAGAAGTTGTGCGCGAAGAGGCGGGTACTTCGTTCAATATTGAATGGTCGGGACAATCACGCGAAGAGAAAAAGGCGGCAAGTTCAACAATGCAAGTTTTGGCGTTGGCGTTGGTATTCGTTTTCTTAATGCTTGCCGCGCTGTACGAAAGTTGGACAGTACCGTTTGCAGTTTTGCTGACAGTTCCTACAGGAATTTTGGGCGCGGTTGCGTCTGAATGGGGCTTGTCAATTTTATACGGTATGTCAGGAGTTCAAAAAGCCGGTTTACAAGACAGCGTTTATATGCAAATCGGCGTTATTATGATAATCGGCTTGGCGGCGAAAAATGCAATTCTGATTGTAGAATTTGCAAAAGTGCGCGTTGACAGAGGTATGCAACCAATAAAAGCGGCGATTGAAGCGGCGGGCTTGCGTCTTCGCCCGATACTGATGACTTCGCTGGCGTTTATAATAGGTTGTTTGCCGTTGGCAATGGCAGTCGGCGCAGGTTCTGCGGCGCGTAACGGTATGGGCGTCGCAGTTGTCGGCGGTATGTTGTTCGCAACTTCACTTGGAATTTTCTTGATTCCTGTATTTTTCGTAATTGTCGAATGGGTAGCGGAAAAACTCGGCATAATGAAACAGGATCGCCGCAAATCTTCAATCGACTATATGTAGTGTGATAGTTGGATAGTTGGATAGTTTGGTAGTTTGGTAGTAATAGTAGCACGGCGGTCACGGACGACCGCTAAAATTTCTTTCTTTTGTTACTTGCAAATGCGAGAAGTACGAGCATTTGCATAGCTAGGTTTTGTTGAATAAATCTGTTTTTAAATTAAAACTTTTATATTTAACGTACTTTTTCTTTGTTGCGTCAAAGAGCAAATCCTCCTATTCGTTGAATTTGCAAGTACCAAAAATAAAAACGCTTTTTGCGGTGCTGTTTTTTCATCCTCGAAAAAAACGCACCGCCCGCGCCGCACATCCTGTGCGGCATCTTAGTACTTCGTGCTCAGTCAGCGTTGTTTTATTCGTTAATCATCAGCAGTACGGTTTTCAATTAATTATTCAATACGACCTAGCAAAGAAAAAGTACGTTCAATAAGAAAATAATTTTAAAATTAGACAAAGAAAAATAAATCTAAATATAAAAAAATTAAACCGCCAAATTTGAGGAGGGAACTTAATTGCGTAATCGAATCGCTGTCCTTGACATTTCAAAGGGTATTGCAATTTTGATTGTTATATTTGGTCACTGCCTTAATTCATTTGCAACTAATCCGGCTCTTAATGTTCCCGAATCAATGCATTACACTACAAAAATCATCACGCAATTTATTATGCCGATTTTTTTCTTTATGTCGGGAATTTTTGCAATTTCTTCAAAGAAAAAAAGTTTAAAAGATACGCTATCAGGAAAATTTATGCGTTTGGCAGTTCCATATTTTACATTTGGATTTTTATTTGCGATTTTCAAAGAAATTGGCGGAAACGCGGCTAATATGCCCGCAGGTATCAAAGATTTTCTGTGGTCTCCAATTATGCCTTGGTCGTTCTTCTGGTTTTTGTATGTGTTGCTTTTTATCTACATAATTTTTGCGGTTACGATAGAAATTTTTGGCGTGAAAAAAGGACAACCTATGTTGCTGATTGTATCGGCGATCGCTTTTATTTTTCAGCCGTACATTCCCTACATTTGGATTTTTTATCTGATTGCCAACTTTTTAGTCTTTTTCTGTATCGGCAGTTACTCAAAGGAATTTATAAAAAATTGGTACGAAAAAATGAGTTTTGCCCAATTTGTATTTTCGGCGATACTCTGCGCGGCGGTAATTTATATTTTCATACATTTTGGAATCGTTGATGACGAATTTTATACACATTACTATCAATTCATAATGGCGGCGGCGGCAACCTATTTTATATTTTCTCTGTCGTGGCTTATAGAAAATGTCAGCGAAAAACTTTTTGAACTGTTCGATTTCTTCGGCGTCAAAACTATGGAAATTTATTTGTCACATTCATTCTTTTTGGGCGTAATGCGCGTAATACTTCAAAAAATTTTCGGCTATGAATATTTGTGGGAACGTATTTTTATAATGACGCTGATAACGTGGCTGATTATGTACTTTTTCTGGAAAAGGATACCGACTTCAAACAAAATTTATAAATTTATGTTCGGCATAAAATAAAAGTCTGTTGGTAAAATCTTTTTTTAGATATTTTTTTATTTAAATGTACTTTTTCTTTGTTGCGTCAAAGAGCAAAGAAAAAGTACGTTCAAAAAATAAAAACTTTCAACCAAAAATTTGATAACAGACTTTTTCAACACGCCCTAGCAGCTTTGCGGATTCGTTTAAGCACTTTTCTTTTGGTACTTGCAAGGCGACGAAGAGACGCGCAAATAAAAGTAAGTTTCAATATAAAAATTAAATTATTTAACAGCCCCTCGATAGAATCGGGGCTTTTTTGTTGCTTGAATAGAAAATTTCGCTATGCTATAATTCCTGCGGGAGTGAATTTTTTTGGCTAATAAAAATATTTTTGAAATGCTCGGCTTAGAATTTGACCCGCCCGATAATCTGAAAAAAATTCGTGCGGCTTACGAAAATTGGAAAAAACGCCTGAATACCGAATTAAATACAACTGTTGATCCCAATCGTGCAGATGAAATAAAATCTGAATTATCAATGGATAATTATATTTCACAGACGATTGAAAATGCGCGGCTGCGTCAGCACGAAGCAGAATCTTTGAAACAACGGCGCGTTGAAGATTTGCGGCTTTATATCGACATTCAGCGCGGCGACAATTCCGGCACTTTGCAAGTCAACAATTCACAAATTAAACAGATTAAAGATAAACTCAAACTTAGTATCAATACGATTGAAACGACTTACCGCGAACAGGGTTTTGAAGTTAAGCCGGCTAAAACTGAAAAATCTGTCACAAGTATTTTGAACGGCTATTTTATTTCTGATTCCGTGATGGCGGAACTCAGAAAAAATTTTGCCACGTTTCAAACTGTGCCGGACGAAAAAAATTATTCGTGGTCTGATAAAGTTCATGATTTTTACGAACTGGCTTATTATCTGGAAAATCAAATTGAACCTTCGGCGGATTTTTATAAACGCCGTGATACTGATGAACTGCGCGAAATTTTTAAAAATGAAGCCAAAAAAGTTTCCGCGCCAATTCCTGCGTGGCAGTCGATTAAAGCGTTGCTTAATTTGGCGCAGACGCAAATTTTTAATACAGACGATAACCGCTTTAAATATGATCATTCACTGAAAATTGAAGGGCTCAATGATTTTTTCTGTAAATTGAAAAACGCGCCTGATATTTTCAAGCGGGATAAATTTTTTGCGGATAATTGTATAAATCGTATTCGCCGCCAATTTCCCAATTTGTTGAATTACGAACTAAGCGCGGCACTTTACAATAAAGCTGTCGGACTTATCAAAGACCCTTATGAATCGGTAAACGACATCAGAGAAAATTTTTTCAGTTTGACGTGTCCAAATTGCGGCGCGTTTGACAGTTTCCGCACTCGTGAAGAGGCTGAAAGAACTGTTTGCAGAGTTTGCGGCGAAAATTTTTATATTGAGTGTCCAAAGTGCGGGCGGCATGTTCCCGCCAACGCCGACCATTGCCCAAGTTGCGATTATTCCTTCAGCGAACTGCGACATTACAGTCATTATATCGACCATGCAAATGCAATGTTGGATTTAATCGAACGCAATGCAAAGTCTTTTGAAAGCAACAGCGATAAAATTTTAGCCGCCGTTATGGACGATTTGGCGAAGGCGAAAATTGTTAAGCCTGAAGCTCCCGATTTGACGAAAATTGAATGGCGTATAAATAAAATCGCCGTCGAATTAAAAAAGCGCGAACTCAAACGTTGGGCAGAATCAAAACTTCCAAGTCTCAGCACTGCGCCTGATATTGCCGTAAGTGATTGCATGGAAATTTTACGACGTATCAAAGATTATAAACCCGCGCTTGACAGATTGAAATTGATTAAGCCGAAAAAACCTTTGAGTTTAAGCGCGTTTATCGTTGAATCTTCGCCAAAAAATTCTGCGTCCGCAAATTCGATTATCAATAAAATTTCTGTGCACTCAAAAGCTACCAGTTTGACGGCAACTGCTTCAAATTTAATTTGTCGCTTGAATTGGCAACCTGACAGCGATTTAGGCGTTGTTTATACGCTTGTAAGAAAAATTGACGGCATACCGAAAAATTATCATGACGGCGAAATTATTGTAGAAAATACCGGGAAAATTGAATTTGAAGACAGCGATATAAATCCCGGCGTTTTGTACGGCTACGCAATTTTTGCCGTGCGTCTCGGCTCAATTTCTGAACCTGCAACTTGTAAAGTCGTTCATTACAGCGACATTGCCGAAAATAAATTAATCGCCAAAACTGAAGACGGGCATTGTAAATTTATGTGGCAGTTGCCGAGTGATAACTGTTTGGGCGTCAGAATTTTACGCAGTGACAGCGACGGCAATAATGTTGTTGTTGCAGATTGTGTTGAATCGCCTTTTGTGGACAGATTGGTTAAAAATCGCAAGCAGTATCAGTATCGCTTGCAGTGCGTCTATTATTCTGCCGAAGATACAATTTCAAGTATTCAGCAGTTTATAAGAGAGGCGAACAGCGACAATAAAGTTTGGAAATTCGACCGCTCCTTGAAATACAGCGACGGCGTAACAGTAAATTTATTGCCGGAATTGCCGCCGCGTCCTTTAAAAAATCTGCAATTCAAAGTTACAGATGAACATGTAAGTTTTAATTGGCAGTCAACCGGCGATTTTGAAGTTTGGTTTAAAGAAATTGGCGAAGGCAAAAAAGTTTCTGTACCGAACGGCGAAATTTTCGACTTAAATAAAATTGATGAATTAATGGGCAACGGCTTAGTAATGAAACGCGCCGAAAGTTCAGATTTATTCTGTGAATTTAAAATGACAAGCGATTTAATGAAAATTGCCGTTATCAGTGCAACGCGCGATTTTGGCGTTATCGGCGAAATTTTGACTGTAACAAATGCCGAGCCTTGCGAAATTGACGAAACTAAAACGCAGATTATTTCAAACGATTTAAAACTTGTTTTGAAAACTATTCCGCCAAATGTTTATATGATTCATTACAAAGTTACGACTGATGATGCAGATGAACTTTATGCAACGGTTGAAGACGCCAAAGATCGCCATATGAACCGAATTTACGCCTCAAAATACATTCAAGATACTTTTATCACTCAGCCGCATTTGCCGCACAGAGAATTGTATATTACGGTAATTGCGGAATACAAATTGAAAAACGGCTTGACGGTTTATTCTGAACCGAGCAAGTTGACTTTAGACAATCGCCCGCGTTCTGAAATTTCATATTATCTGGAATGGGGAAAAAGCGGAATTTTTACCAAAACGCCGCAAGCCAAAAATTGCAAATTAATTATTGAAAGTGATGCTGATTCCGTGCCGCGTTTATATTTGGCTTGTCGAAAAGACGGCTTGACGAATATAAATTTGAAAGATTCGCTGACAAGAATTTTGGCGGAAATTCCCGAATATAAAAACGGCTACCCGAACGGACATATTGAAGTTTCATTGCCTGACGGAATTTGGGACGAAGTTTTGCCCGGCGCGGTTGTAAAACTGCTGACAACGCCGGAAGATGAAAAACTTTTTTACTTCAAAGTTTCAAAACAAGAAACTGTAACTGTACCGAAAAAATAATTTTCAATAATCTGTATCAGTCTCAAAGCGGGACTGATTTTTTTTATTTCTGCAATAAAAATTTTTGTCAGTGCGCGTTGGTAAATTCTTTTTTATTTATTAAAAGTAGTTTTTCTTTGGGCTAGGTGCTGTTGAATAATTATTTTAACAGCTGATGATTAGCGAAAAAATTTTTGTTAGATGATAGCGAAAAACTAAGAGGCCGCACAGGACGTGCGAGCAAATGCTCGTACTCCTCACATTTGCAGGGCGGTGCGTTTTTTTCGCGGACGAAAAAACAGCACCGCAAAAAGCGTCTTTCTTTTTGGTACTTGCAAAGGCGACGAGTAGGAGCGTTTGCTCTTTGACAAGAC